>CAZMHG010000097.1:0-8579 GCA_964565975.1 uncultured Ilumatobacteraceae bacterium
ATGGTGATCTTCGCCAGCGAGGACGTGGGGATGGCCGATCCGCAGGCGCTGCTCGTCGCCGTCGCCGCGGCCCAGGCGGTGGAACACGTCGGGCTGCCCGAGGCGCAGCTCAACCTCAGCCAGGCGGCCGTGCACCTGGCGACCGCGCCCAAGAGCAACCGGGCAGCACTGGCGATCTGGAACGCGCGCAGCGCGGTCCAGGCGGGCGCCGTCGGCGAGGTGCCGGCGCACCTGCGCGACGCCCACTACCAGGGGGCCAAGGTGCTCGGCCACGGCGACGGGTACCGCTACCCGCACGACGACGCGCGTGGGTGGGTTTCGCAGGTGTATCTGCCAGATGAACAGTCCGAGTCGGTGTTCTATACGCCGTCCGAACACGGCTATGAACGGGGTGTGGCACAGCGCATGGCCGAGCGGCGGGACGACGCCGGATGACCACCTCGTCGGCGCCTGTCCACTGGAACGAGCTGCTGGACGCCGACGGTGCGGCACGCCCCGCCGCGGCCGAGCTGATCCAGCTGCTGCGCACGCTCGGCAACACCGAGTTGCAGCACCGTCAGCGCCTCGCCGAAGCCGACATCCTCGCCCTCGGCATCACGTTCACGGTGTACTCCGACGGCCGCGGCATCGACCGGGCGTGGCCGTTCGACATCATCCCGCGGATCATCGCCGCCAGCGAGTGGCGGTCGATCGCCAACGGGTTGCGCCAGCGCCTCCGCGCGCTCAACGCGTTCATCGACGACCTGTACCACGAGCAACGGATCGTCGCCGACGGCGTCTTTCCCGCCGGCCTGCTGGACGACAGCGTCAACTTCCGCCCGCAATGCCGCGGCATCTCGCCGGCGCACGGGGTGTGGGCGAACATCTGCGGCAGCGACCTGGTCCGCGGGGCCGACGGAACGGTGTACGTCCTCGAGGACAACCTGCGTGTCCCCAGCGGGGTCTCCTACGTACTCGAGAACCGGGCGGTCACCAAGCGGGCCTTCGCCGAGCTGTTCGCCCGCCAGAGCGTGTGGCCGGTCGACGCGTACACCGACGAGCTCAAGCGCATGCTCCGCTCGCTGGCCACCGGCTCTGGCCACGAGCCGACGATCGTCGTGCTCACCCCTGGCGTGTTCAACAGCGCCTACTTCGAGCATTCGTTCCTCGCCCAGCGGATGGGTGCGGCGCTGGTCGAGGGCGCCGATCTGGAGGTCGGCCACGACGACGTCGTGTACATGCGCACGATCGGCGGTCGCGAGCGCGTCGACGTGATCTACCGGCGCATCGACGACCTGTTCCTCGACCCCGAAGCGTTCCGGCCCGACAGCATGCTCGGCGTGCCCGGCCTGATGCGCGCCTGGAAGGCGGGCACGGTGGCGATCGCCAACGCTCCGGGTGCCGGTGTCGCCGACGACAAGGTGGTCTACGCGTGGGTGCCCGAGATGATCCGCTACTACTGCGCCGAGGAACCGCTGTTGGCCAACGTCCCGACGTTGCGTTGCCTGTATCCCGATGAGCGCGACGAGGTCCTGGATCGGCTGCCCGAACTGGTCCTCAAGCCGGCCAACGAGAGCGGCGGTTACGGTCTGTTGATCGGCTCGCAGGCGTCGGCAACCGAGCTGGACACCGCCCGGCAACGGATCGTCGCCGACCCGCGCAACTGGGTCGCCCAGCCGATCCTGTCGCTCAGCGTCGTGCCCACGTTGTGCGGCGAGGAGATCGAGGAACGTCACGTCGACCTGCGCCCGTTCATCCTCAGCGGCGCGTCGCAGTACGTCACCGCGGGCGGGCTGACCAGGGTCGCGCTGCGCAAGGGGTCGCTGGTGGTCAACTCCTCGCAAGGTGGCGGGAGCAAGGACACCTGGATCGTGGAGGACTGAGCGGTGCTGCTGTCGCGCGTCGCCGACTCGCTGTACTGGGCGGCGCGCTACCTGGAACGGGCGCACGCCACCGCCCGGATCGTGCGCACCTTCACCGAGGTGCAGCTCGACCTGCCCGTCGGCCTGTCCACGTCGTGGGCTCCGCTGCTGTCGATCGCCGGTAGCTGGGCGCACTTCACGTTGCGTCACGAGCTCGCCGACGAAGCAGCCGTCGTGCGCTTCCTGGTGAGCGACCCGACGAACCTCGGCAGCGTGGTGGCCAGCGTGGCCAACGCGCGGGAGAACCTGCGCACGACGCGCGAGATCCTGCCGCGCGAGGCCTGGCAGGTGGCCAACGACCTGTTCCTGTTCACCACACGCGAAGGCGAGCGTGCCCACGAACGGCGCAACCGGTCGTGGTTCCTGGCACGCGTCATCGGCGAGCAGCACCACTTCGACGGCATCGTCGAAAGCGCGATGCTGCGCGACGAGGCGTACGAGATCTGGCGTCTGGGCGAGGCGATCGAACGTGCCGACATGACCACCCGGCTGCTCGGCGTGCGCGCCGTCGAGTTGCTCCAGCAGGTGCCCGCCGGTCGCGCAGCCGGCGACACGGTCGGCGACACCGTCGACGACCATGACGAGGTGCAGTGGATGGGGATCCTGCGCTCGCTGTCGGGCATGCAGATGTACAGCAGGGTCACCGCCGGCCCGCTCGACGCCGCGGCCGTGGTCGACTTCCTGCTGCGCGAGCAGCGCTTCCCCCGCTCCGTCGCCGGCTGCCTGGAGCGGATCCACTGGTCGCTGGCCTCGCTGCCGTCCAACCCTGGCGTCGCCGGCGCCCTCGCGGTGCTCGAGGGCCATGTCGCCACGCTCCCCGGCGAGCTGACCGACGGCCCGGTGCTCGACGCAGCAATGGATCGGCTGCAGTTGGCTCTGGCATCGTTGAGCGAAGCCGTGGTCACGGGCTTTGCCCGGGCCGGCTGACCACCCAGCCATGCCGACGCCACGCCCCGCCCTCCCGACCCGCCCCGGCGTACGCAGATGACACCGGCTGCGCTGCAGGCCGGACTCGATCCGGCACGTCTCGATGCTGTCGAGCTGGCCGGGCGCGGTCTGGCCGCGGATCGCCTGCTCGAGGCCGAGGGTGCCGGTCACCGGATCCAGGACTGGGCGCCCGACGGGACGGTCGCTGCGCCGCGCTGGACGCTCGATCCCGTTCCGTACGTGATCGACGCCGACGAGTTCGACCAGCTCGCCGCGGCAGCAGTCGAGCGGATGACGGTGATCGAGCGCGTGCTCGCCGACTGCTACGGGCCGCGCCGGCTGGTCGCAGAGCGCGTGATCGCCGCCGGCGAGCTGTACGCCGCGCCCCAGTTCCGCCCGACGGACGGTGGTGCCGGCATGGTCCGGCGGTGGCTCACCGGGTACGCCGTCGACGTCGTGCGCGACGTGCAGGGCACATGGCATGTGGTCGACGACATCACCGACGCGCCCAACGGGCTCGGCTACGCGCTGCTCAACCGGTCGGTCCTGGCACGGGTGATGGGCCAGATGACCCACGCCGTGCAACCGGCATCGGTGCACGACTTCCTCGGCGCGTTCCGCCGCGCGCTCGGCGCGGTGTCGCACCGTCCCGGCGGCCGCGTCGCCGTGCTCACCTCCGGCCTGGGTGATCGGGCGTACGTGGAGCACAGCTACCTTGCGGCGCGGATGGGCTACCACCTGGTCGAGGCCGGCGATCTGGTGATGCGTGAGGGCCGGCTGTGGCTGCGCAGCATCGACCAGCTCGAGCCGATCGACGTGCTCTATCGGCGCATCGAGGATGGTCGGGTCGACCCGATGGAGAGCCATCACGTCGGCGGCGGCGCCGGCGTGCCCGGGGTCGTGTGGGGCGCGCGGCGCGGTGGCGTGGCCCTGGCCAACGCCTACGGCAGTGGCCTCGGCGAGGCCACCGTGATCCGCGACGCGCTCGCCGCGGCGGCGCCGATCCTGACCGGTGCGGCGTCGCCCAGCCTCGGCATGTGGCACCACCAGGTTCCCGCGGCCACGGCACCGTGCCTGGTCGGCGATCGTGTCGTCGACCGCGCGGTCGTCGTGCGCCTGCAGGTGGCCGCCGGTGGTGGTGACCACGTGGTGATGCGCGGTGGCGTGGGCCGCGTGCACCACCCGGCCGACGACCTGCGCACCGCCCGCTCGCGGCGGGCCAAGGACGTCGGGGTGGTTGGCCGGGTGGCCCCGATCCGGGTCACCACGCCGTCACCCCTCGAACAGGTCGACTTCGGTCACTCGCTGGCCAAGCGTGTGGCCGACGGCCTGTACAGCCTGGGGTCGGCGGGCGAGCGCGTCGAGCGCCTGGCGCGTGCATGGCGGGTGCTCAGCCTGCAAGCCGAGCAGGATCCGTCGCTCGTCGGCAGCCTGTGGGAGCACGCCGCACATCGCATGCTCGGCGCGGCGACGGGCGCACCTGGCTGGCCCGTCCCGTTCGGCGCAGCGCAGGCGGCGCTCGAGCCGATGCTCGGTGAGCTGATCTCCGAGGCCGCCGGCGTGCGCGAGTACCTCAGCGCCAGCACCGGTCGGGTGATGGCTCGGCTGTCGGCGGGCAGGAACGCGTTGCGTGCCGGCCGGCTGGGTCCCGACGACGTGGACGGGCTGCTCGTCGACCTCGCGGCGTTCGCCGGGTTGACCGACGAGAGCATGGTGCGCGGCCCTGGCTGGCTGTTCCTCGAGCTCGGCCGACGATCCTCGCGCGCGCTCGGGGTGATCGACGGCGTGCACGCCCTGCGCGACGCGGCGGGTTCCGACGACCTGGCCATCGGTGCCGACAACCTGCTCGCCGCCAACGAGAGCCTGGTCGCCTATCGCCGCCGGTACCGCAGCGAGGTCGACCCTGCCGCCGTCGTCCACCTGCTGGTCCGTGACCCGGCCAACCCACGCGGTGTCGCCTTCCAGGTCGACCGCCTCGCCGAGTACGTCGCCACCCTGCGCTGGGTCGAGGGCTGTGACGTCCTCGACCAGGCACGCGCCGCGCTGGACCGGCACGACACCAACGGTCTCGGCCCGTGGCTGGCGGCGATCCGGGCCCCGATCGAGCGCCTGCGCGCCGCCGTGTCCGAGCGGTGGTTCCTGGACCCCGTCCACCCGACCGTGGTCGGATGGTTCCGATGACCCGCTTCCGTGTCGTGCATCGGACGACCTACGTGTACGACCGGCCGATGGCCGACGGCCTCAGTGTCGTGCACCTCGCGCCGCGGCCCACGCCATGGCAGTCGGTCGAGTTCGTGGCCATCGACGTCGACCCGATGCCCGACGAGTACGAGGTCACGCTCGACCCGTTCGGCAACTCGGTGACGCGGTTCGCCGTGCACCGGCCGCACGATCGGCTCACCGTCGAGGCCCGTTCCGAGGTCACCGTCACGGTGCCGGAGGCTGCGCAGTCCCACCAGACCGTGGCCGACGTCGTCGCCGCGGCCGGCGGCGACACCCGCGAGGACGTCGGCATGATGCTCGCCTCGACGCCGGCCACGCCGCATCTGGCCGAGCTCGACTGGCTCGCGGCGACGCTGCAGCCGGACCGGCCCGTCACCCAGGCGGTCAGCGCGCTGTGCGCGGCGATCTTCCACGGGTTCCGCTTCGACGCCGAGATGACCGACGTGTCCACGCCGCTGGCCGACGTCGTCGCCGTGCGCCACGGCGTGTGCCAGGACTTCGCCCACGTCGCGTGCTCGGTGCTGCGCGCCGCCGGGCTACCGGCGCGGTACGTCAGCGGCTACATCGAGACCGTCCCGCCCCCGGGCCAACCACGCTTGGCGGGCGTCGACGCCAGCCACGCATGGTGCTCGGTCTGGGCGGGTGAGCTGGGCTGGCTCGATTTCGACCCGACCAACAACCACATGCCACCGCTGCGCCACGTCACCGTCGGGTGGGGACGCGACTACCACGACGTCGCCCCGGTACGTGGCGTCGTGGTCGGCCCGGCGGCGACGCAGTCGCTGCAGGTGTCCGTCGACGTCAGCGAGCTGTGACGACTGGCTGATCCGGCTCGAACAGCAGCCGGCGGACGGCGGTGATCAGCGCCTGCTGGAACTCCTCGGTGGGCTGCTCGCGACTGATCAGCCGGCGGCGGAACAGCGCCCCGGTGAGCATCTCGGTCGCGGTCTGGACCTCGAGGTCCGACACGTTCGGCGAGCACGCCTCGCGCAGGATCGTCACCGAGGCGCGGCTGCGCCTGGCCGCCAGCTCGCGCAGCAGCTGTTCGATCTCCGGGTGTCGCTCGGAGGCGTCGATCGAGGCGGCGACCATCGCCCCGAAGTCCGTCCGCCACAGGGCGTCGGCCAGGCCACGAACGATGGACGCGACCGGCTCGCCGGTGCGTTGCGGTTCGGGGCCCGCACTGGGGAGCAGTGCCGCGCAGTCGAGCATGATCTGGCCGACACCGTCCCAGTGGCGGTAGATCGTCGTGCGCGCCACGCCGGCCCGGCGGGCGATGGCGTCGATGCTGAGGCCCTCGAAGCCGCCCTCGCGCAACAGCTCGAACGTCGCCTCGACGACCCGCTTGCGTGTCCGCAGCACACGCGGGTCGCCGAGCACCTCGGCGGGCGCCCCGGTGTCGATCAACCGTGCGACTCGCCCTGGGTGATCGCGTTCGGGATCAGCGACGAGATCACCAGCATCATCACGAACATCACCCCGCAGGTGACCCACAGCGGCATGTGGAACGCGTTGCCGAACGACGCCTGCGCCGCGGCCTTCAGCTGCTGGGCGGCGGCCGCTGGTGTGTTCTTGCTGGCGGCGACGCCGAACGCACCTTGGATGGAGTCGGTGACGACCGATTTGACGGCGTCGGGGACCGCCGCACCGGCGGCGGCGACGCGCGTGGTCATCTCCGAGCGGTAGCCGGTGCCGAGCAGCGAGCCGAGCACGGCGATGCCGAGCGCGCCGCCGACCTCGCGGGACACGTCGTTGACCGCCGACCCCACACCGGCCTTGGACAGCGGGAGCGAGTTGACGATCGTCGCCGAGGTCGGCGCCATGGTGATCGCCATCCCGGACGCGAGCACGACGAGCGAGACGACGACGTGCAGGTACGACGAGTCGATGTCCAGCGTGGCCATGCCGACGAAGCCGATGGTGATCATCGTCATGCCCACACGGACCAGGTTCTTCATGCCCAGCTTGCGGGCGACGATCGGGCTGCGCGGCGCGATGAGCACCATGCATGCCGCCGCTGGGAGCGTGCGCACCGAGCTGTCGAGCGGGGAGTGCCCCTGGGCGAACTGGAAGAACATCGCCAGGAGCAGGTACATCCCGAACATCCCGAAGAAGGTCGTGGTGATGGTCAGCGTCCCCATCGAGAAGCCGCGCAGGCGGAACAGCGCCGGCTCGAGCATCGCCTGCTTCTGGCGTGACTCCCACATCACGAACAGCACACCGGCGACGATCGCCCCGACGAAGCATCCGAGGATGCGCGCGCTGGTCCAGCCCCAGTTCTGCGCCTCGATGATGCCGAAGACGAGCAGGCCGAGCGAGGCGACCGAGAGCACCGCGCCGATCGGGTCGAGCGCATGGCCCTCGGGCGCCTTGGACTCCGGCACGGTCCGCAGCACGAGGTAGATCAGCACCAGGGTCAGCGGGATGTTGACGAAGAACACCGCACCCCAGTGCTCGCGTCCCCAGAACTTCAGGATCAGGCCGCTGAGCAGCGGGCCGAGCGCCCCGCCGGCGCCGGCGAACCCGGCCCAAGTGGCGATCGCCTTGCCGCGCTCGTGCGGGGGGAACACGTTCGTCACGATCGACAGCGTCGACGGCATGATCAGCGCCGCCCCGATGCCCATCACGGCGCGGGCGGCGATCAGCTGCGTCGCGTCACCCGAGAGCCCGGCGATCAGCGCCATCGTGGCGAAGATCGTCAGGCCGGTGATCAACATCCGCTTGCGACCGAAGCGATCGCCGAGCGCGCCGGCGGGCAGCAGCACGCCGGCGAACACCAGGGCGTAGGCCTCGACGATCCACAGCGTCTCGGTCGAGCTGGCGCCGAGACCCTCGACGATCGACGGGATGGCCACGTTGAGCGAGGACACGGCCATCACCACCACGACCAGGCTGATGCACAGCACGCTCAGGATCTGGCGCCTGCGGTGGTAGATCGACGGTTCGATCCCGTAGGTCTCCATCGGTGCCGCCGGCGGCGGGGGTGCTGGTGTCGTCGTCATTCGCGCTCCTCGGTCGGCCGTCCGTTCTACACGCCACCGGTCGAGATACGCAACAGTGATGTAGCGAAACGTACGGTGACCCGCGCCCCGTGTCCAGACGGCGGCGCCCGGAACCAGCCGTGTGCCCGGGTCGGCGGTCCTCGATCGGGGCGGTGGGGAACGGGTACCCTCGGGGCCGGAGGTGCAGTGGATGAAGCGATTGTCGTGGTTCGCCGGTGGGGCCGTGGCCGGAGCGCTCGGTGCCTCGCGCGCCCGCAAGAAGGCGCACCAGATCGCCGAGTCGCTGACGCCGGCCAACCTGGCCAGGCGCGCCGGCAACGCGGCGAAGGCCACGGTGCACCACTCGGCCGAGGTCGTGCAGCTCAAGCGGGGCGAGGTCTGGGCGCGGCTCACGGGACGGGCGTCCACCGTGGACGACGAGGTCGCCGGGGTCGAGACCGTGATCGTGCGGGGTCGGGCCGTCGACCCGGACAAGGTGGTGCTGGTCAAGGATCGCTCCGCGTCCAGGCTGCGGCGTCGCCGTAGC
>CAZMHG010000098.1:0-350 GCA_964565975.1 uncultured Ilumatobacteraceae bacterium
ACGCTTCCCGCGCACACCTCGGGGCGCTGCAGCACGTCGAGCAGGAACGTGCGGTTGGTGGTCCCGCCGTGCACCACCACGGCGGTGCGCGACAGGGCGCGGTGCAAACGCTGACGGGCGACGTCGCGGTCGGGTCCCCATGCGGTGATCACCGCGAGGACGTCGTCCCGACCGGTGACCGGGTCGCCCCAGCGACGGTTGGCGTCGATGCGCACACCGGTACCGACGGGGAACGACAGCAGGGCGACGCTCGCCGGGCTGTCCCCGACGGCTGCGGTGGCGTCGTGTGCCGAGCCGGTGAGCAGCGCGCCGAGGACGTGACCCTCGCCGGCCGGCTCGGCGGCCGGGAG
>CAZMHG010000098.1:360-8559 GCA_964565975.1 uncultured Ilumatobacteraceae bacterium
ATGCGCCACCCGATCACGCTGGTGCCGGTGCGTTCCTCGGTGATCGCCTGGTCGGGGGCGGCGACCAGGTCGACGCCGAGCAGGCCGAGGTGCACGCCGTCGTGGGCGAAGCGCACGACGCCGGCGCCGCGGTACTCGGCGCGGATCATCAGCCGCCGGGCGGCGCCGCGCAGCGCGTCGTGCAGCCGGCCACCCGACGGCATCGGCGCGTCGACCACGACGACCTGGCCATGCAGCGACAGGCCGACGTCGCGCGGTTCGAGCGCCCACACCGTGCCGTAGTCGTCGGCGAGCACCTCGACCTCGACATGGCGGAGCTGCGGCCCGTCGGCCAACGGCTCGGTCGGGACGTCGGCCAGCGCGGCCAGCTTGCGCAGCGCAGCGGGCTCGGTCAGCCGCCTGCCGACGGCAGCACTGGGGCCGAGGACGCGCAGGCCGGCAATCTCGCACTGCTCGACGACCTCGCTTCGTGGGCACGGGCACTCGCCGAGCCACACCGCGTCGACACCGTCGTGGACGAGGGCCTGGACGACCTTGTCTGCCGTTGGTTCGCCGGTGAGCTGGACGACGTCGTCGGCTTCGCGCCCGTACCACGGTTGACGGGACGCGTCGGTGGTGAACAGCACGGTGCTGATCACCACGCCGTCGGGCTGGTGCACGCTGCCGGCGGCGTTGAGGACGCGGACGGCCGACTCGCCGCGGTCCAGGACGGCGAGCCGGGTGATCGGGCGGATCTGTCGGGTGGGCATCGCGGTCATCGGGCCCATCATGCCCGGGAGGCCGGGAATGCCTCGACCAGCGCGCTGGCGACCGGCTCCGGGACGGCACCCGGGAGGGTGATGGTGCCGTACCCCTGCACCGCGACGACCACGGCGCCGTGCTGGTCGACCACGACGCAGTCGAAGCGATCCTCGCCCGACGGCGAGGCGATCGCCGCCGTCGGCGTGGAGTCCGGTTCGGTCGCGTACCACGTCACCCGCTCCACGGCGCGTGGCAGGGCCAGGCGCCGATGATGCCCGGCCTCCCACAGCCCCGCGGTCTGGAAGGTCAGCTCGGTCAGCCGTGGTGCGGTGGTCAGCGGCGCGTCGGCCGGCAGGTGGTTCGCCGGCAGCGGCTCGGCGATGCGTGCCACCGCGTCTCCGTCGGCCTGCCACGCGGTGTGCACCACCTGGTAGGCGGGACCGTGGAAGTAGAACGCGTAGACCTGGTCCGCACCGAGTACGGGACCCGCCGGCTCGATCGGGGCGGTGTGCGTGGGGGCCGCCGGGCGGGCCGTACCGAGGCGCACTCGTCCGGTGAAGTGCACCGTGCGTTGCGGCTGATTCTGACCGGGCATCGAGCGCTCGGCCCACAACCGGCAGTCGGCGACCAGCTCGTCGCCCTCCGGTCGGATCACCGCGTTGACCACGAGCTGGCGCGGCGCGTCACGGTAGAACTTCAGCGGGGCGTGGAAGCCGACGTCCTCCACGGCGACGACGGCAAGGTCCGGCCACAGGGCCGTTGCGGCCTCGGCGAATCCCTCGATGCCCATCACGCCTGGCAGCACGGGCGTGCCGTCGATGCGGTGATCGTCGAGGAATGGCTGCGCCGCCGGATCGAGCGTGACCGTGGCGACCACACCGTCGTTGGCGCTCAGCGTCACCTGGCCGATCATCGGACCGAACCCGCCGGTGGCCGGTTCGATGCCGCCGGTGTCGTGGTACTCGTCGGCCATCATGCCCAGGGTCCCGGCGACGATCACCTCGCCGCGTTGACCGGTGGATTGCAGTTCCCGGCGGATCCAGGCAACCCCGGCGTCCGGCGGCAGCATCTGCACGCCGGCCATCTCCATGATCTTCGGGATCGAGCCGCGCGTCGCCATGCCGATGCCGCCCCACGCGGTCCAGTCGAGCGCGATCGCCCGGGTCTGCGGACGGCTGCGGCGCATCGACGAGGTGATCTTGCACAACAGGTCGTTGGCTGCCGAGTAGTCGGTCTGACCCTGGTTGCCGAACCGCCCGGCAACCGAAGAGAACACCACCGTGGCGGCGATCGGCATGTCCTGCGCGGCGCGCCAGACGTTGAACCAGCCGTTGCTCTTGACGTCGAACACCAGGTCGTACTCGCGTGGCTCCTTGTCCGGCAGGATGCGGCTGATCTCCAAGCCGGCGGCGTGGAGCAGGACGTCGATCTTCCCGCTGATCCGACGCACGTCGTCGATCACCGCGGCGACGCCGTCGGCGTCGGTCAGGTCGACCGAGTGGTAGTGCGCGGTGCCTCCCGCCGCCTGGACGGCCTGGATCGCGTTGAGCGCCGCGTCGAGCCGCTCGAAGCCCGCCAGTGCCCGCTCGACCACCACTGGTGTGGCCCGCTCGCCTGATGCTTTGATCCGCTCGGCGATCTGGGTCCGCAGCGCGTTGCGGTCGGTGCGGAACAGGGCCAGGTCGGCGTCGGCCGGGTCCGGCTGGGGGGTCAGGTCGAGCAGGTGGAACACGCCGCCGGACGCTGTGGCCAGGTCGGCGGTGATCGCCGACACGATGCTGCCGGCCGCGCCGGTGACCACGAACACGCTGTCCGCGTCGAGGTGCAGGCCTGCGCCGCCGACCGGCTGGCCGGCCTCGTCACGCGCCGGGAACGGGCGCTCGACGAAGGCCACGCCAAAGCGGCGGTCGCCGGAGCGGCCGATCTCCACGCAGCCCGGGTCGAGCAAGGTCTCCTCGATCAGCTGCTCGGCGATCGCCGCCGTCTTCCGGCTGGGGGCCACGTCGACCGCCTTGACCAGCGTGTCGGGCCGCTCCTTCTTGTACGACTTCGTGAAGCCGGTGACGGCACCGCCGAGCGGGTTGGTCGCCCCTGCGTCGTCGTGCCCGTGGTAGCCGCCGAGCCGCGTCGCCGACACCAGGAACGGCGCGTCGTCGTACAACGCGCGCATCGTGGTGTACAGGGCCTTCACCCGTCGGCGGAGCATCTCCTGCCAGTGGGCGAGGTCGTAGCCGGCCAGGTCGCCGTCCTCGTCGAGTGCCGCGAGCCAGTACACGCCGTCGATCGGTCCCGCGGCGCGCCAGGCGGCGAGCTGCGCTGCGAGCGCCTCGGTCGGTGTCCCCGCGGCGAGCGGCAGCACCGTCGCTCCGGCTTTGGCCAACTGCTTGGCCAGCGCCTCGCCGACCCCGCCCTCGTCGTGCATCACGACCAGGCGCGCCGCGTCCAGCCGGACGCCGGTCGGCAGGCACGCCCCAGCCGGTGGTCGAAGCGCCGGCACCGGAACCCGGCGCGGGAGCGCGTCGACCGCGTCGAGGTTGCCGTGGACGAGCGTGTCGACCCACGCGGATGCGGCGGACTCCGCAGGTGCGGTGCTCGCCGCCGGCGTGGCGCTGGCCGGCCCAGCGGTGTCGCCGGTTCTGGTGTGGACCCAGCCGGCGACGTGGCGCAGGGTGGGGAAGTCGTGGAGTTTGAGGTTGTCGTCGCGTTCGAGTTGGTAGGTGGCGCGTACGGCGGCGAACACTTCTGCTTGTTTGACGGTGTCGACGCCGAGGTCGGCTTCGAGGTCGAGGTCTGGGTCGAGGAGGTCGGCGGGGTAGCCGGTCATCTCGGCGACGATCGTGGTGACTTGTGCGAGCACCGGGTCACCCGCCGGCGCCGGAGCCGGTTCGGTCACGGGCGCGGGTGCCGGCGTGACCTGGGCGACGGGGGCGACGGGGGCGACCGGCACGACCGGGGCGACGGGCGTGGCGACCGGTGCCGCCACGGCGGGTGCCGCGACGGGGTGCGCGCCAGCCGCGCTGTCGGCAATGCGCAGGCGGCGGTGGTCGACTTCCAACGTCGCGCCGGCATGGCCGGCCAGCCGGTCCAGCCACGCCTGCCACGCGGCCCGGTCGACGATGCGATAGGTGTGGCCGAGCTCGCCGGGGCCGCGGTGCCGCGCATCCGGCAGTGGTCGCCAGCGCAGCAGGGCCATGGCGATCTGCGACCCGAAGCCGGCGGCGAGCCGCAGGGCGAACCGCACCGGATGTGCCCCGCCGCGCGACAGGTTCAACGTGCCGAGGTCCGGGTCGGGCTCGCGGTAGTTCGGGACGGCCGGTACCAAACCGGTCTCCAGCGCCTTGATCGCGACCACGTCCTCCACGCCGGCGCCCATCGCGTGGCCGGTGAACCCCTTGGTGTTGGTGATCACGACGCGTTCGGCGTCGGGACCGAAGACGCTGCGCAGTGCGTTGATCTCGGCCGCGGCCGATCCGCCACGCGCCGGGGTGTAGGTCTCGTGCGAGACGAATACGGTCGACGGGGCGAGCTCGGCGCGCGACACGCCGCGGGCCTCGGCCTGGCGCACGACGTTCTCCATCACGCCGGCGATGTGGTCGACGTCCAGGCGGGTGCCGTGGAACGCCGAGTTGGCGGTCACGGTTCCGAGCACGTCGCAGATCGGCTGCAGCCCGCGCTCGCGTGCCGCGGCGGCCGACTCGACGACGAACGCCGCCGCGCCCATGCCGACGATCATCCCGTGGCGCCTCCGGTCGAACGGCGTCGCCGCGTCCTCGACGTGCTCGTCCGTCGCCGCCGCGCCGGAGGCGAGGAACCCGCTGGCGATCCACGGCATCAGCGCATCGCTGGTCACGTCGTCGGCGGACACGACCACGACCCGACGGCAACGCCCCGCGTTGATCCAGTCCTGGGCGAGGGCCAAGGCCTGCGTGGTCGACGCGCAGGCCGCGTTGACCTGCGTGTTCGGGCCGCGGGCACCGATGATCTCGGCGAACTGGCTGTGCCCCATCGACAGGACGCGGAACAGGAAGCGACGGTCGAAGACGTACGTGTTGGCCTCGATCTCGGCGCGCAGCCCGGCGATCAGCCGGTCGATCTCGGCCGACGGTTGGCCGAGCGTGGCGCGCACGCCTTCCAGTGCGAGCAGGTGCTCGCGGCGGGCGCGGTCGGCGGCGTAGGCCTCGATGTCCTCGGCGAAGCGCCCGTAGCCCGGGAACGCCGAGGCGAAGATCACCCCGGTCTCGTCGCGCAACGCGTCAGGCAGCGCCCAACGGTCGGGCAGCTCGGTGCCTAGCGTGGTGCGCTTGTAGCGCATCACCAGCGGGACGCCTGCGTCGCGCAGCGCGTCGAACCCGGCGCCGATTGCCAGCCGGGTGGCGTCGTCCAGGGCCTCGTCTCGCGCCGCGTCGACGGCGAACTGGCCGACCACGTCGATCGGCGCGGCGCGGCCGGCGAGCTTGATCACCTCGGACGGATCGTCGATCGACTCGAAGCTGGCTCCCTGCGTCTCGCTCTTCACCAAGCGGGTGATGTGCATCGAGGCCATCCGCCTGCGGATGTCGTCGGGCACCGCGGCGATGAACTGCTCGCCGGCGAGGATTCGGGCAAGGTTGGCGTCGTCGAACACCTGGGCCACGCCCGGCAGGCCGAGCGCGGCACCGGTGATCACCACGGGCTCGGCGGCCACGGGGTCCGCCGTCGCCGCCGCAGCGGGCGACGGGGCTGGAGCGCCGGTCGAGTCCAGCGCCGCCGGGTCCACGCCGTACAGGCGTAGACCCTGTTCCAGCACGCCGGCGAACAGCTTGCCGAGCTCGACGATGCGGTCGGTGCCGCCGGTCGCGGCCGGGGTGGCGACCGACGCGGACGCAGCGGATGCCGTGGTGGCGACCGGCTGGACGGCCACCGGGGCCGGCGCAGCGGCGACCGTCGCGCCGATCGCCGACGGTGCGACTGCCGGCGCTACTGCGGGCGCACCTGTCGGTGCGACGTCACGCGCGCCAAGGCCCACGCCGGCGGCCCACAAGCCGCACAGGGCCTGGTTGACGGCGACCTCGTCGGCCAGCTTGGGGTGGTTGGTGAATAGGGCGACGACGTCGTCGTGCTCGGCGCCGAGGACGTCCTCGACGAACCCGAAGAGCGCCTTCTTCGGCCCGACCTCGACGAAGACCCGGGCACCGGCGTCGTACAGCGTGTGCAACCCCTTGACGAACTGCACCGGCGAGGCGACCTGCAGCCCGAGCATCTCGAGCATCGCCTCGGATGTCGAACCGGCCGGATAGAACTCGCCGGTCACGTTGGCGACGATCGGCTGGACCGGTGGGCGCACGTCCAGCCGGCGCAGCGTGTCGACCAGCGGCACACTGGCCGGGGCGACGATCGAGGTGTGGAATGCGTGGCTGACGGGGATGCGCACCGCCTGGATCCCGAGCGAGGTGAAGCGGGCGACCGCCGACTCGACCGCCGCCGTGGCCCCACCGATCACGGCTTGATGGTTGGAGTTGATGTTGGCGACGACGACGTACCCGTCACTGCCGGCGACGACCTGCTCGATCTCGGTCAGCGGGCCGAACACGGCAGCCATCGCTCCGTTGTCCTCCACGGTCAGGCTGGCCATCTCCCGCCCGCGGGCGCTGACGGCTTCCAGGGCGGCGTCGAAGGTCAGCGAGCCGGCGGCGATCAGCGCGCCGTACTCGCCCAGGCTGTGTCCCATCACCATGTCGGGACGGATGCCGTACGCGGCGAGCAGGCTCGTCAGCGCGGTGTCGGTGGCCAGCACCGCCGGCTGGGTGATCTCGGTCTGCAGCAACTGCTGCTCCAGCCGGGTCACCGCGGCCGGGTCGTCGGCGTCGACGAAGATGTACGAGCTCAGCGGGCGGCCGAGCAGCGGGGTCATCACCCGATCGGCTTCGGCGAAGGTGTCGGCCACGATCGGCTCGATGGCCCGCAGACCCTTGAGCATGTTGACGTACTGCGAGCCCTGGCCGGTGTACAGGAAGGCGACCTTCGGGGCCGGGCCGCGGCCGACGAACACGCCTTGCTGGCGGAGCATCTTGAACATCGCCGGGTTGCGGCTGGCGATCGCCTTGGCGGCCTTGTCCAGCTTGCCGGCCAGGTCGGCGGCATCGGCGTAGTCCACGGCGAGGCGCACCGCTGCGTCGGCCAGAGCCGGAGCGGGCCGTGCAGGCGCCGGTGCCGACCCACTCGCTGCGGCTGCCTGCGCGGCGCGCACCTGGGCGAGCAGGTCGTCGTCGCTGCCGGCGCCGAGGACGAGCGCGCCGCGCAACGGTGCCTTGCCAGGATCGGCGGCGGCGATCATCGACGGTCCACGGTCGGCCGGCGCCGACGCGTCGTGTGCCGACGAGCCACGTGCGGCCACGGCGAAGACGCGCCGCTCGGCCCGGTGGCGACCGGGGATGTGCTCTTCGAGCACCGCGTGGAAGTTGGTCCCGCCGAAGCCGAACGCGCTCACCCCGCCGCGGCGCACACCACAGGCCGGCGCCGCCCAGTCGCGCAGCGTCGTGTTGACGGCGAACGGCGCGGTGTCCCAGTCGACGTTCGGGTTCGGATCGCGGAAGTTCAGGCTGGGCGCGAGGACCTTGTGGTGCAGGCTCTTGACCATCTTGAACAGGCCGGCGGTACCGGCGGCGGCCTTGAGGTGGCCGATGTTCGACTTGACCGAGCCGAGCGCCACGCCGTGGCGCGGCGCACCTGCGGCTCCGAACACGGTGGTCAGGCTCTCCAGCTCGGTCGCGTCGCCGACCCGGGTCGACGTGCCGTGCGCTTCCACGTAGGTCACCGTCGCCGGGTCCTCGCCGGCAAGCGCCCACGCCCGGCCGACGGCCAGCTGCTGGCCCACCGGGTTGGGAGCGGTGATGCCCTTGCCCCGCCCGTCGGACGAGCCGGCGATCGACAGGATCACGGCGTAGATCTTGTCGCCGTCGCGCTCGGCGTCCTCGATCCGCTTGAGCACGAACAGCGCCGCACCCTCGCCCATCACGAACCCGTCGGCGCCCGCGTCGAACGGGCGGGTACCCGTCGCCGACAGGGCGCCGATCTTGCAGAACTTGACGAACGCCGAGACGCCCATGTTGCGGTCGATCCCGCCCGTCACTGCCGCGTCGAAGCGGTGGTCGACCAGGCCTTCCACCGCGGCGTTCATTGCCGCCAGGCCGCTGGCACATGCCGCGTCGGTGGTGAAGTTCGGGCCGCGGAAGTTGAACAGGTTGGCGACGCGACCGGCGATCACGTTGGCCAACTCGCCCGGCATCGTGTCCTCGTTGATCTCGCCGTAGTGGCCCAGGAACGTGGATCGCGTCTCTGCCAGGATGTGCTCGCGCTGGTCGTCGGGCAGGGCGCGGAACGACGGCGCGTTGGCCAGGTCGCGCAGCACCTCGGGCAGCTCGATGCGCATGTTCGTCTCGTAGTGCTTCTCGCCGCCGATCGCGTTGCCGATGATCACCG
>CAZMHG010000099.1:0-8455 GCA_964565975.1 uncultured Ilumatobacteraceae bacterium
ATCGACGCCAGGGCGGGGACCGACAGCGGCAGGACGAGCTTGCGGAAGATCGTCATGTGGGTCGCGCCGTCGACGCGGGCGGCCTCCATGACCTCGCGTGGCAGAGCGCTGATGAAGTTCTTCAGCAGGAAGATCGTCAACGGCATGGCGAAGATCGCGTGGGCGATCCAGATCTTGACGAACCCGTTGTCGCCGATGTGCAGCCACTTCCAGTTGAACAGCTTGAGCAGCGGGATCAGGCACATCTGGATCGGTACGACCATCAGGCCGACGACCACCACGAACAGCCAGTCACGTCCCTTGAAGCGCATCCACGAGAACGCGTAGGCCGCGAGGGCGGCGATGACGATCGGGATGATCACGCCGGGGATGGTGATCTTGACACTGTTCCAGAAGTACTGGCTGAACGGGATGCCGCCCACGTTGGTGCTCAGCATCTTCGTGTAGTTCTTCGTCGTGAAGTCGCCGAGGTGGCCGAACGCGGTCCACCACCCGGTGGTCTTGATCGCCTTCTCCGGACGGAACGAGGACACCAGGAGACCGAAGGTTGGAACGGTCCACAGGATGGCCAGCGCCCAGACGATGATTCGCCCGACGCGACCGCTGGCCTTCTTGGCCAGCTTGGTCCCCATCGGGGTCTTGTCGGTGAACGTCGCCCCGCCGACGGCGTCGGCTGCTTGGATCGGAACGGTGCTCATCAGTTCTGCCTCAGTTCCTTCTGGTTGCGGTTGTTGATCAGCACGATCGGGATGACGGCGAGGAACAGCACGACGGCCAGCGCCGCGCCGTACCCGGGGTCGGACTGGGTGAACGACTTGACGTACATGTCGTTGGCCACGGTGTTGGTGTGGAACTGGCCACCGGTGGTCGCCTGGATGATGTCGAACACCTTCAACACGGCGATCGTGGTCGTCGTCGCCACCGTGATGACGGTTGGCTTGACGTACGGCAGGACGATGCGGAAGAACGCCTGGCGGTCGGTGGCGCCGTCCATCTTGGCCGCCTCGACCAGGTCGTCGGGCACGCCCTTCATCGCCGCGGAGATGACCGTGGTGGCGAAGCCGGCCTGGATCCAGATCATGATGACCATCAGGAACAGCGTGTTGAGCCCCGGCAGGAAGCTGCTCTTGATCCCGAAGAACGTGTCGTTCTGCAGCCAGAACTGGGCAGTCTGCTTGCCGGGCAGGATCGGGTCGAGCTTGACCCACAGCCAGTTGAGCAGTCCCAACTGCTTGTCCTGGTCGCCGGCACCGCTGTTGGCGTACATGAACCGCCAGATGATGCCGGCGCCGACCATCGACACCGCCGTTGGCAGGAAGATCAGCGCCTTGGCGATGCGCTCGCCGCGCATCTTGTCGGCGAAGCGGGCGATGACCACGCCCATCGCCGTGCTGAACACCGTGACGACGATCGCCCACCAGATGTTGTTGCGCAGCACCAGCGGGTTGTCGCCGAGGGTGAAGATGCGCTTGAAGTTGGACAACCCCGCCCACTGGTCGGGCCCGGTGCCCTTGTAGAAGGCCATCTTGAACGTGGCCACCGCCGGATACAGCAGGCCGACCGCCAAGAGCAGCAGCGCCGGTCCGACGAAGACGCCCACCCGGCCCCGCTCGCGCCATGGCTCGCGCAGCCGGCTGACGAGGAAATACAAGATGCCGATGATCGCGGAGAAGGCAAGGATGCCGACGGCGACCAAGAGCAAGGTACTGAATAACTGCCCCATACACCCCCCATTTGGGTCGAAGCTGAACTGACTGTGAGTATGGCAGGGGCCAGGCACCTCGCCCGGACTCGGTCCGGAGGCGGGGCGCCCGGCCCCTTCATTGCTTGTTGGTTATGTCGTGTTGGTTATGGGACGACGTGCGCTCGCCCGTGTCCCGAGGACGCGCTCAGCGCACGTCCGGCCGGATCACTTCGGCCAGGAGTCCTCGACCTTCTTGAGGGCGTCGGCCGTGCTCTCGCCGAGCACCCAGTTGACGAGTTCCGTCCACTCGGTGCCCGAACCGACGGCGCTCGGCATCAGGTCGGAGCCGTCGAAGCGGAAGATGTCCGAGCTGGTCAGCGCCTTCTGGAAGACCTGCTCCAGCGCGTCGGTCGGCAGTGCGGTGACTTCCTTGTTCGGCGTGAAGTAGTTGCCCAGCGGGACGCGGGCGTCGCCCCACGCCTTGCTCTGCAGGAACGTCGCCACGGCCACGGTCTCCGGCTTGTCGTTGAACGCACCGATGATCTCACCGCCGCCGAGCATCGGCTTGGGGTCGCCGGCCTTGGCCACCGGCAGGAAGAAGGCGTTGACCTGGCCGTCGGGGCCCTTGGTCGTGCCTTCCGGCCACTGGTTGCCGTAGAAGCTGGCCATGCGGTACATGTAGCAGCTGCCGTCGAGGATCGGCAGGCCGCCCTCCTGGAAGGTGGTCGACGGGATCGACTGCACGCCGTTGTAGACGTACTTGTCGTTCTTGACGATTGCCCCGACCTTGTCGAGCGCGTCGGCGATCTTCGGGTCGTTGAACGGGATCGTGTGGGCGACCCACTGGTCGTACACGTCCTTGCCTTCGAAGCGGAGCACCGCGTCCTCGAGCCAGTCGGTGAGCGGCCAACCCGTGGCAGCATCCGAACCGGCGGCGACGCACCACGGCTTGCCACCGTCGGCGACGATCTTGTCGCTCAACGCCAGCATGTCGTCCCACGTCTCCGGAACGGTGTAGCCCTTCTCCTTGAACTTCTCCGGGCTGTACCACACCCAGCTCTTGGTGTTGGCGCCGAATGGCGGCCCGTCGACGGTGCCGAGGTTGACCCAGCCCTCGCCGTCCTGGGCCAGCGTCGCGTCCTTCAGCGACTCCAGCGGGACCAGCTTGCCGGCCTTGGCCATCGTGGCGACGAGGCCGGGCTGCGGGATGAACGCGAGGTCGGGGGCGTTGCCACCGTCGACGCGCACCTTGAGGTCGGCTTCGAACTGGCCGGAGCCCTCGTGGGCGATGCTGATGCCGGTCTGGGTCTCGAAGCACTTCCAGGCCTTGGCGAGGAGCTCGTCCTCTGGGGCACGGATCGAGCTGAAGATCGTGACGGTCTTGCCCTTCAACGGTTGATCGGCGTTCGGTGTGCACTCGGCGGCCGCAGCGGCGGTGCCCGCCGTGGTGCCGGCCGTCGTCGCCGCTGTGGTGCCGGCTGTGGCCGCTGCGGTTCCGGCGACGGCCAACAGGCCGACCGACACTGCACCGACGGAAGCTAGGCGATGGCGTCTTGCCATGTATCCCCCTCAGGATGATGGGGCGTCTCTGTTTGACGCCCGCTATGTAAGCGTTTGCAACATAGACGCTCGCGGACGCCGCCGTCAATACGGACGACGGCAAATCCGGCGACGCTCAGCCGCCGACCGGGCCGGTCGACGTACGCGGCATCAGCGACAACTCCGGGGCGAACCGGGTGATCGTGTCGCGGCGCAGGACGCGATCGAGCATCGACATCGCGCCGACACGGCCGAGCTCGCGCACCGGTTGCTTGACGGTGGACAGCCCGATGCTGGCGCTGACCGGATGGTCGTCGAAGCCCATGATCGACACCGTCTTGCCCAGTGTCAGGCCGCGCTCGCGCACGGCACGCAGGGCGCCGAAGGCCATCTCGTCGGAGATCAGGAAGATCGCCGTCGGGGGGCTCGGCCGGTCGAGCAGCGCACAGGTGGCGCGGTAGCCGCCGTCGATCGTGAAGTCGCCGTCGAGCATGATCTCCCGGTCGAAGCCGACCCCCGCCGCGGCCAGCGCTGCGACGAAGCCGCGGGTTCGGTCGAGGGCCACGTCGTGGGCGAAGTCACGCGACAGGTGCCCACTCACCAGGGCGATGTGGCGGTGGCCGAGCCGCGCCAGGTACCGCCCGGCGAGCTCGCCGCCGGCGACGTTGTCGATCGCGATCGAGGCCAGCGAGCGCAGGTGCTCGCCGAGGACCACGGCCGGCTGCTGCCAGCGGCTGATCGCCACGGCACCCTCCTCGCCGCAGTGCACGTCGACCAGGATCGTGCCGTCGACGCGCTGGTGCAGCGGCGATCGGCCGTCGGCCATCGTCTCGGTCACGTCCACCCCGGCGGTGCTGATCAGCAGGTCGAACCCCTCGCCGGCGAGGACCTCCTCGACGCCGGCGATCACCTCGCTGGTGTACCAGCTGGTCAGGTGTGGTGCGATCAGCCCGATCGTGCGCGCCGTGCCCGATGCCAGGCGAGAGGCGTTGAGGTTGGCGACGTAGCGCAGCTCCTCGGCGGCGCGACGGACGCGCTCGCGGGTCTCCGGGGCGACGTTGGGGCGGCCGCGCAGCGCGCGGCTGACGGTGGCCGTGGACACGCCGGCTGCCTTGGCGACGTCCTCGATCGTCGACTCGACGAGCGATCCCGCTGCAAGCGCTTGCACCCGGGACATGATACTCAGCGCTGATCCGAGGGCAAGAGCGCCGGCCCGCCGCGTGCGCCGGCAGCCCGCTGTGCGGTCGGTCAGGAGCGCGAGATCCAGCGGCACGAGTCGGGCGCCACGATCCACGGCCCGCCCGCCGCGCCGCCCGGGACGGCCGCGGTGTCGAGCACGACGTCGCCGCGCCACGCATCTGGCAGTGGCCGCGCCTCGCCGGCGAGGTTGACCACCACACGCGTCGTGTCGCGGTCGAACACCACGCAGTTGTCGAGGTCGTGGTCCACCCACGTCGGCGCGCCCGTGAGCGAGCGTCGGTGGTGCAGCAGGTCGCGGTAGAAGGCGAGCATCGAGGCCGGGTCGTGCTCTTCGGCCTCGACCGACTCGGTCCCCCAGTGCGCGGGCTGGGGAAGCCACGGCGCGGCGATCGCCCCATGACCAGATTCGCTGAACCCGAACGACGACTCCGGGGAGGTGGTCCACGGCATCGGGACGCGGCACCCGTCGCGGCCCAGTTCGGCCCCGCCCGTGCGGATGAACAGGGGGTCCTCGCGACGCTCGTCGGGCATGTCGATGTACTCCTCGAGGCCCAACTCCTCGCCCATGTACAGGTACAGCGCGCCGGGGAGCGCCGCCGTCATCGCGATCGCGGCGCGCGCCCGACGGCGACCCAGGTCGAGGTCGAGCGGTGAGGTCAGGTCGTAGACCAGGTTGCTGCGGCTGTTCTTCGCCGGGTCGGTGATCGACGCCCTGCCCAGGCGGGTGACGACGCGTTGCGAATCGTGGTTGTTCAGCGTCCACGCGGCGTGGCCGCCGACCTTGGTGAGCATGTCGAGAGACGCGGCGATCGCCCGCTGCACGCTCTCGGCGCGCCAGGTCATCAGCATCAGGTCGAAGGCGAAGGACTGGTGGAACTGGTCGCCGAGCAGGAACGGCATCAGCTGCTCTTCGGTGCCGTAGGCCTCGCTCACGGTGTACAGCTGGCGGCCCGGGTGGGTGCGCTCGTAGTTGCTGATCACGTTGCGCCAGCCACGCCACACCTCGTGGGCCGACGGGTGGAAGTGCGCCGCGGTGTTGTGTGCCCACGCCTGGGCGTCGGTCAGGCCGTCCGGGAACGGCGGCATGTCGGGCAGCGCCGGGTCCTTGCCGAGCACCGGAGTGGCGTCGATGCGGAAGCCCTCCACGCCGCGGTCGAACCAGAAGGTGAGCATCCGGTGGAAGTAGTCGATCACTTCGGGGTGGTACCAGTTGAAATCCGGTTGCCACGGGGTGAACGAGTGCAGGTACCACTGGCCCGGCGTGCCGTCCGGCTCGGCCACCCGCGTCCACGCCGGACCGCCGAAGATCGCCCGCCAATCGTTCGGTGGCATCTCCGCGTGTTCGCCGCGCCCGTCGCGGAACCAGAAGCGCTCGCGCTCGGGGCTCCCGCGACCGGCCGCGACCGCGGCGCGGAACCAGGCGTGCTCGGTGCTGCAGTGGTTGGGGACGACGTCCATGACGATCTTCAGGCCGTGCGCCGCGGCGTCGCCCACCAGCCGGTCGAAGTCGGCCAGCGTGCCGTACGCCGGGTCGATGTCGAAGTAGTCGGCGATGTCGTAACCGTGGTCCATCTGCGGCGACGGGTAGCACGGGTTCAGCCAGATCGCCTCGCATCCCAGCGAGGCGATGTGGCCAAGGTGCTGGCGGATCCCTTCGAGGTCTCCCACGCCGTCCCGGTTGGTGTCGGCAAACGAGCGGACGTACAGCTGGTAGACGACGGCGCGCTGCCACCACGCCGCACCGGCGTCGGGTCCGGTCGCCGCGTTCACGAGCGGGCCTTCGGGCGCAGCACGGCGGTCGTGTCGCGCACCACCAGGTGGAGGGGAAGGAATTCGGCGGTCGGGTGGACTTGGCGCATCTTGATCGTCTCCAGGAGAAGGTCGGCCCCGCGCTCACCGGAGGCCAGCAGAGGCTGGCGGATGGTGGTCAGGCCGGTCAACATTGCCAGCTCGACGTCGTCGTAGCCGATGACGGAGAGGTCGCGCGGCACCTTCAGGTGCATGCTGCGCGCCGCCTCCAGGCAGCCGACGGCCTGGATGTCCGAGGCGGCGAAGATCGCCGTCGGCGGCTGCTCCAGCGAGAGCAGCTCGGTCGCCCGGTTCTTCGCCGCGCTGTGCAGGAACGCGCCGTAGCGCACGTACTCCTCCGGCACGGCCAGGCCGGCACGGGCCATCGTCGACCGGTAGCCCTCCTCGCGCAACGCACCGGCGGTGAAGCCGAAGGCGTTGTGCGGCGGCTCACCGATGAACGCGATCCGCTCGTGGCCCATGTCGATCAGATGCTGCGTGGCCAGGCTGCCGCCGCGGCGGTCGTCGATGCGCACGCTGGGCAGCTCGGGATGCCACGTGTCGACGAGCACCGTGGGGAACGCAGCGGCGCGCAGCCGGGCCGCGTCGGCGGCACCGACCGGGAGGGAGACGACGATCAGCCCGGCGACGGAACGACTCCGTGGAAGTTCCATCAACTTTTCCGAAGCGTGCGCCGGAGATTCCACATTGTGCAGCACGGTGTCGTATCCGAACGTGGCCAGCTGGGCGACGATCCCGTGCAACCGCTCGACGAACGACGGTTCGTAGAAGAACGGCAGCAGCACCGCGACCGGGTGGTGCGAGCCGGCATCCGCCCGGGTGCGGTCGGAACGCCGCTGCCTGGGTTCGTAGCCCAGCGCGGTGCACGCGGCGAGGACGCGTTGGCGTGTCGACTCGCTGACGTGTGGGCTGTCGTTGACCACGCGTGACACGGTGCCCAGCCCGACGCCGGCACGCCTGGCGACGGCTGTCATCGTCGGCTTGCCGGCGGCGACCGTTGACGACGGCGCGGTCGGGTCCTTGGCCGTCATCGTGGGAAACCTAGTGGTGGAAACCCGGGCGTGGAAACGGGCGTCGTTCCACGGCGGCCCTCACGCGGGACGGACCTCGACGAGGGTGTCGGCGAAGGCCACGCCACCGCCCCACTCGGTCAGCGTGTCGTTGGTCAGCGAGTTGGCCACCTGGCCGTTGGGGTGGTGCGCGCCCCACCACCCCCACGGGATGGCCACGACGCCTGGCCTGACGCGGCGGGTCACCCGCACCGGCAGGTGGACGCAGCCGCGGTCGTTGAACACCTCGGCCTCCTGACCGTCGACCAGGCTGCGGGCCTCGGCGTCGGCGGCGCAGAGCTCGACATACGGCGTGCCTTCGCGCCCGCCGTGGTTGGGCAGGTGCGCGTAGCCGGAGTTCAAGAATCGCTGATGGTGCTTCGGCGTCAGCAGGGCGAGCGGGAACCGTGGTGTGCCGGCCTGTCCCGGTGCCTCGGACGGCGCGACGTAGGTCGGTAGGACCGGCTGGCCGATGGAGGCCAAGGCCGGGTTGGTCAGCATCAACCGGCCGTCGGCGGTGGGGAACGTCCCGTCGGCGTGCGGCATGCCGCTGTCCGGGTATGGCGCGCGCACCCAGCCGACCGACCGCAACTCGCACAGGTCGACCGTGGGGAACGCGTCGCGCAACACGGTGAGGTCGTCGTCGAACAGCGCCGGCTCGGTGAAGCCCATCGCTGCGGCCAGGCGGCGGTGGAGCTCGGGGTTCGACACGGACGCTCCCTGCGGCGTGATCGCCGGCTCGTTCCAGGTGGTCCACAGGTGTCCCCACGCCGGGTTGACGTCGACGGTCTCGATCTGCGTGGTCGCCGGCAGGAGGATGTCGGCGTACCGCGCGGTGTCGGTGACGAACTGCTCGTGGACCACCAGGAACAGGTCCTCGCGGGACAACCCGCGGCGGATCGCCTCGACGTTGGGCGTGGATACGAGCGGGTTGGAGTTCCACAGCAGGATCGACGAGATCGGTGGGTCGAGGTCCGGGTTGGTCAGGTCGCGGCCGAGGTGGTTCATGTTCAGCTGCCGCGGCAGCGGACCGCGCCGCAGGTCCGGGCGGGCGATCGCGGCGCGGTCCTTGAGCAAGCCGTTCCACGAGCCGACGCTGCGCGACAAACCGCCGCCACGGTCCTGCCACGCCCCCACGAGCGCCGGCAGGCAGGCCAGCGTGCGGAAGAACATC
>CAZMHG010000100.1:0-8447 GCA_964565975.1 uncultured Ilumatobacteraceae bacterium
AGCGCCCATGGCAGGGTCGTCGGCCGACCGAACAGCTCCTGGTTCACGTAGTTGCCCCAGCGGGCAATCGCCTGGGCGAGGGGCACGGCGGGTGCGGCGGCGGTGAGCATCGGCCCGATCGCCCGGCCGCGGCGACGCAGGGCCCACAGCCCGACGGCCGTCCCGGCGAGCAACCCGCCGGGGATGCCCAGCCCGCCCTGCCACACCTTCGGGATCCGCCCCAGGTCGTGGCGGAACTTCTCCCAGTCGGTGATCACGTGGTACAGCCGGGCACCGATCACACCGGCGATCACCGCGCGGATGCCCATGTAGGTGATGTCGTCCTTCGTCGCGGTGCCCGCCGCCTCGACGCGACGAGTCATCAGCCACATCGCCGCGACCACACCCAGCGCGATCAGCAGGCCGTAGGCATGGATCGGCAGCGGCCCGAGGTGCAGGACCCCGCTCGACGGGCTGGGGATGGAGGCGATCACGGGTGCACCGCGCCGGCGCGACGGTTCAGGCGGTCACCCGCTTGGCGAAGTCGACCGCAGCCGCCTGGATCAGGTCCTTGTCGTAGTCCTGCGTGGCGACGTGGTAGCTGCGATCGAGGCTGATCCGCTCCACCGGCCCGCCGTACGCCCCGGCGAGGAAGTCGCTCTGCGCCGGCTCGACGACGTGGTCCTGTGGCGAGTTCATCAGCAGCAGCGGCATCGTCATCGTCGCAAAGCGGTCGGCCAGCGGCGTGACGCCGTCGTTGACCAGCGAGAGCAGCGCACGCAGCGGGGTCTCCGGATAGGCGCTCTCCGTGGCCTCCGGGTCGGCGATGTCGCCACCGACGCCGGGCATCACCTCCATCCCCTGCGTGACGAAGTCCTCGATCATCTCGACGACCTCGGGGGCCTGGGCCTGCGCGGCGGGGTTGATGCACACCAGCCCGCGCACCTCGGGGTGATCGGCGCCGACGCTGAGGGTGAGCGTGCCGCCCATGCTCAACCCGGCGACGACGATCCGGTCGGCACGGCCGGCCAGGCGGGTGTAGGCCGCTTCGACCTCGCCCTTCCAGTCGGACCAGCGCGTCGGGACCATCTCCTCGACGACCGTGCCGTGGCCGGGCAGGCGGGGAAGTTCGACGTGGAAGCCGGCCGCGGCGAGGGCTTCGGCCACGCCGCGCATCGACGACGGGTTGCCGGTGAAGCCGTGCAGGACGAGCACGCCGGCCGTGCCGGTGCCTTCGTGCGACCACGCCTCGGCGCCAGGGATCACAGGTGCAGACATCGGGCCATTCTGCCACCGGGCGGCGACGGGGCCTCAGGCACCGTCGGGCATCGCCACCGCCCGCCGACGGACGCTGCCGTTCCGCCGGACGAACTCGTCGGTTGACCCGCTGGCAGCGCCCTGGTTCACTTCACCGTCGTGCCAGGGACACCGTGATGGGCAGGTCGGTGAAGCGTCAGTTCGACGCGACCGCTGCGGCCGCGCTGGCGCCCCTCGTTGCCCTGGCGCCGGTGTGCATGCTCAGTCTGGCCGTGTTCTGGCTGGTCGCCAGGATCTGGTGGAACGTCGGTTACCTGCCCTTCGCCGGCTTCTACCTGGCCGCCGGGATCACCCTGTTCCTGCGGCCCGTGCAGCGCTACGTGCTCGGCCCGCTGCTGGGGGCGCGCACGCCGACGCGTGAGGAAGCGGTGCGCCTGGACACGGCCTGGCGTGGCGTGCTGCAACGCAACGGCCTGTTCCGGAACCGGTACGTGATGATGGTCCTGCCAAGCGACGAGCTGAACGCGTTCGCCTGCGGAGGCCACCTGGTGATCGTCACGAGCTACGCGGTCGACTACCTGCCACGCAACGAGTTGGCCGGCGTGCTGGCCCACGAGCTGAGCCATCACCTCGGCCTGCACACCTTCGCCCTGACCGTCGGTCACTGGCTGAGCTTGCCCACCCTGGTCCTGGCGCGCATCGGCTTCTTCCTGCGCAACGTGGCCAGCGCGGCGACGGCGTCGTTCGCCCGTTCCTCGGCGTCGCTCACCGTGCTCGGCCGGGTGGCCAGCGGGCTGCTGATGGCCGTGTCGTGGGTCTTCCTCGCCGGGTTGTTACTGAGCAAGGCGATCGCCAACACCGTGGGCCGGCGTGCCGAGTTCCAGGCCGACCGTCGTGCGGTCGACATGGGGTTCGGCAAGGACCTGGCCAGCGCGTTGCGCCGCGTCCTCGACGAGTACGGCACCGAGGGTGCCGGCACGAGCCACCCGTCGGCGCGCATGCGCATCGCCCGCATCGACAAGGTCGTGCGCGAGCGGCGCCCGGCGCGGGCCCACCGCTGGGCGCGCCTGCGACCGAATCCCGACGCCGACGTCCGCCCGCACCGCTGACCCCGACGCCGTCGTGCCCGACGGGGCCGATCAGTCGGCGGCGACCGGAGCGACCAGCGCGCCGAGCACGGCCGTCAGGCATGCCGGCTCGACCTCCAGATCCAGGCCGCGGCGGCCGGCGCTGACGAAGATCGTGTCCCACAGCTCGCAGGTCTCGTCGATCACCATCGGCAGCCGGCGCTTCTGCCCGAACGGGCTGATCCCGCCGGCGACGTACCCGGTGATCCGCTCGGCCTGGGCCACCGGGCACATCTCGGCACGCTTGCCGCCGTTCGCCGCGGCCAGCAGCTTGAGCGACAGCTGCGTCGTCACCGGCACGATGCCCACCACGGGCGCGCCGTCGACCAGGGCGACGAGCGTCTTGAACACCCGCTCGGCCTCGACACCCAACGCCTGCGCCGCGGCCATGCCGTAGCCCAGCTCCTTGGCCAGCACCGCGTCGTGGCCCAGCTCGTGGACGCGGTACCGGGCCCCGGCACGCTTCAACTGGTCGATCGCCGGCGTGCCCTGAGCCACGGCTCAAGTGTGCCCGGCAACCCCCGTTTGGACCGACGCCGGCGGCGCTGCGAGCTGCTTGATCGCGTTGATCTCGCCGTCGTCCAGCAGCCCGGTGGGTTCGTAGCCGCGGGCCAGGTACATCGGTTCGGGTGAGCCGGGGCCAGGTACCCAGGACACCTCGGCCTTCGCCGCGCCCTGCTCGCGGCAGCGTTGCTCGAACACGTCGAGTGCGGCGCTGGCGATGCCACGCCGTTGGTGCCGGCGATCGACCAACAGCCGCCACAGGTACGGGTTCGGGTTCGTCGCGGTCGGTTCGGCGGTCATCAGGAAGCCGACGATCTCGCCGTCGGCGACGATCGCCCGATACCACGGCACCAACAGCGCGCCGTCGTACATCGGCGGGGCCAGCGCGTCACGGAAGTTGCCGAGCATGGTCGCGACGAACCGTTCCTGCGACCTGTGGGTGGTCAGTCCGGCGACGATGCGGCTGTTCTCGCCCGTCACCGGTACGAGCTCGACACGCTCGGGGCGGTGCCGCGGCCGTGCCCGCCACGCCTCCCAATCGGCGCGGAGCATGCCGTACAACACGTCGTCGGAGCACTCGTCACCGACCCAGAAGGACTGCCGCGTGAGACCCTCGAAGGTCAGCCCGCAGGCCTCCACGACACGCGCCGAGGCGACGTTGTCGGGGTGCATCGACGACTCGATCCGGCTCACGCCGACCTCGGTGAACAGGTAGTGGATCACCGCCTGGGTGGCCTCGGTGGCATAGCCGCGGCCCCAGTAGTCCGGGTGGAAGGTGAACCCGACGTATCCCGTCCGCCCGTCCCACCGCAGCCCGGCGTACACGTCGCCGACGACCCGTTCGGGCGCCGCGGCCTCGACCACCATCAGGTTGGTGCCCCCGCCCGACGCCGGCCAGTCCTGCGCAGCCAGGCTGGTGGTGAACTGCTGCGCCTGCTCCAGCGTGTACGGCAACTGCCAGTCCTGGTAGCGGGCGACCTCGGGAAGGTTCCGCATCACGAAGGCCGCCTCGGCGTCGCCGGGCTCGGCGGCGCGCAGCACCAACCGGGCGGTGCGCAGCGGGGCGAAGCTCATTGCCGAACGGTAACGAACCGGCACCGGCGCGGCGCGGTGAGTTCCGCGCTGCGCTGTCGCTGCCCGCGCGGCGGTGCCGGCTGCGGCTGTGCCATCTGCGATCCGCGGCGCGGCTCGCGTGTGGGTCGCCGTTCACGTGGCCCCGGGAACGTGACAGACTCGGCCCGTGACGTCGACCGACTCGACCGTGCGGGCGTCGCACGACGGGCAGCCCGCGCCAACGCCCTCCGGATACTCGCTCGCCGACCGCTACACCGCCGACACCGGGCGGGTGTTCGCCAGCGGCAGCCAGGCACTCGCCCGTCTGCCGTTCGCCCAGTTGCGCATCGACCGGCGCAACGGGCGCAACACCGCGGCCTTCGCCAGCGGCTACCCCGGCAGCCCGCTGGCGAACTACGACCGCGACGTTGCCGCCGCGGCCAGGCTGGCCACCGAGCAGGGCTACACGATGATCAGCCAGCCGGGGCTGAACGAGGAACTTGCCGCGTCGTCGGTGATGGGCACCCAGCTCGCCGCGACGCTCGACTCGTTCCGCTATGACGGCGTGATCGGTGTCTGGTACGGCAAGGCGCCGGGGCTCGACCGCGCCAGCGACGCGATCCGTCATGCGATGTTCAGCGGGACCTCGGCCAACGGCGGCGTCGTCGCCCTCGTCGGCGACGACCCGTCAGCGAAGAGCAGCACCCTGCCGTCGTCCAGCGACGCGACGATGATCGACCTGAACATGCCGATGCTGTTCCCCGGTGACGTCCAAGAAGCGCTCGAGCTCGGCCACCACGGCGTCGCCCTCTCACGCGCCAGCGGTCTGTGGGCCGGGTTGAAGATCGTCGAGTCCGTCGCCGACGGCAACGGCACCATCGACCTCGACGAGCTGGCCGAGCGCGTCGCCAACCCGCTGCTGCCGAGCGTCGAGTGGAACGGCCGGCCGTTCGTCCCCCACCCGACCGGCCGCCTGCTCACGCCGACCACGCTCGAAGTCGAGCGCGAGTTCCGCGAGATCCGCCTCGAGGTCGCCAAGCGCTACGGCATCCTCAACAAGCTGAACGTGATCGAGGTGCGCGGCCCGTCCGACTGGATCGGCATCACCGCGTGCGGGCACACCTACCGCGAGACGCGCGCCGCGCTGGCGCTGCTCGGCCTGGGCACCGACGACGAGCTGCGCGCCGCCGGCGTGCGCCTGCTGCGTCTCGGCATGCCGATGCCGCTCGACCCGGACCAGGTGCGCGAGTTCGCCGAGGGCCTGGCCGAGGTCATCGTCGTCGAGGAGAAGAACCCGAGCCTCGAGCGTTGGGTTAAAGACGCCCTCTACCACCAGGCCCAGCGGCCGATCGTGCACGGCAAGGACGACCCCGACGGCCGTCCGCAGTTCGCCCGCGGCGGCTCGCTCGTCGCCGACCTGATCGCCCCGAAGCTGCGCGCCCGCCTACTCGCCCGGCTGGCCCCCGAGCGTCTGCGCCCGCTGCGCGAACAGCGCCGGACGTTGATCCACGTCGAAGGCGAACGGCTTCCGTACTTCTGCTCCGGGTGCCCGCACAACACCTCCACCCAGGTCCCCGACAACGCGCTGGTCGGCGCCGGGATCGGCTGCCACTCGATGGCGCTCCTGATGGAGCCCGAGCGCGTCGGGCACATCGTCGGCGTCGGCGCGATGGGCACCGAGGGCACGCAATGGATCGGCATCTCGCCGTTCGTCAGCGACGAGCACATCTTCCAGAACCTCGGCGACGGCACCCTGTTCCACAGTGGCTCGCTGGCCATCCGTGCGGCGTCGGCGAGCGGGGTCAACATCACCTACAAGATCCTGTACAACGGCGCGGTGGCGATGACCGGCGGGCAGAACGCCTTCGGCCAGATGGACGTCCCCAGCCTGTGCGCCAACCTGCTCACCGAGGGCGTCAAGCGGATCATCGTCACCACCGACGACGTCGGCAGGTACGACGGCGTCACGATGCCCGACGGCGTGCAGGTGTGGGGCCGTTCGCGGATCATTGAAGCGCAGACCGAGCTCGCCGCGGTGCCGGGATGCACGGTGCTGATCCACGACCAGCGCTGCGCGGCAGAAAAGCGCCGCGAGCGAAAGCGTGTCGCCGCCTCGCGTGCCACCTATCGCGTGCTGATCAACGAGCGGGTGTGCGAAGGCTGCGGCGACTGCGGGGACAAGAGCAACTGCCTGTCCGTGCAACCGATCGACACGCCGTACGGGCGCAAGACGGCGATCGACCAGCACTCGTGCAACTTCGACTACAGCTGCATGAACGGCGACTGCCCGGCGTTCGCCACGGTCACGATCCACGACCGTGACAGCACCGGCCCCACCGGCCCGCGGCTCGCCCCGCCGGGCGGGCTGCCCGAACCGGCCACCACCTCACGGGACGACACCACGTTGCGCTTCAGCGGCATCGGCGGCACGGGGGTGATCACCGTCAGCCAGATCCTCGGGACCGCAGCGATGCTCGACGGGTTCACCGTGCGCGGCCTCGACCAGACGGGCCTGTCGCAGAAGGCCGGTCCGGTCGTCAGCGACCTGCGCATCACCCGCGGCCCGGCGGCGCAGAGCAACCGGGCGACTCGCGGATCGGTCGACGTGCTGCTGGCGTTCGACCAGATGGTCGCCGGCAGCGAGTTGCAGATCGACGCCAGCGCCCGCGACCGCACCGTGGTGATCGCCAACACCGCCGAGACCCCGACGGGGCCGATGGTCGTGCACACCGATCGCCCGTTCCCCAGCGACGCGGTGCGCGAGCGCGTCGACCAGGGCACCGCGGCCCAGTTGCGCGTCGACGCGACGCCGCTGGCCCACGCACTGCTCGGCGACGACACGATGGTCAACGTGTTCCTCACCGGCGTCGCCGCGCAGGCCGGTCACCTGCCCGTTCACGCCGCGTCGATCGAGCAGGCGATCTCGCTCAACGGTGTAGCCGTCGACAAGAACCTGGCCGCGTTCCGCTGGGGCAGGGCCTGGGTCGTGGATCGCGCCGCCACCGAGGCTGCCGCAGGGATCACCGCGGCGGCCGAGCACGCCCCGGAGACCGTCGACCAGCTGATCGACCGCCTCGCCGACGATCTGGTCGGGTTCCAGTCCAGGTCCACGGCGAAGGCGTTCCGCGAGACGCTCGCACCGGTACAGGCGATCGGCAACGATCCGCTGACGCAGGCCGCGGCCCGCGCGTTGCACAAGCTGACGGCCTACAAGGACGAGTACGAGGTCGCTCGCCTCCTGCTGGCGCCCGAGGCGCGTGCCCAGGCCAAGCGCATCGGCGGACCGGACACCACGCTTCGCTGGCACCTCCACCCGCCGATGCTGCGCGACCACGGGCTGAAGCACAAGATCAAGCTCGGCCCGTCGGCGCGTCCCATGCTGCGTGCCCTGCGCGCCTCCAAGCGCTTGCGTGGCACGGTGATCGATCCGTTCGGTCGCCATCCGGTGCGCCGGCTGGAACGCGAGATGATCCCCGAGTACACCGAGGCGTTGGGTCGACTGGTCGTCGCGCTCGGCGACGCACCGTCGGCCGACCGGCTGGCCGAGGCCGCGGCGATCGCCGCGCTCCCCGACCGCGTCCGCGGCTACGAGCAGCTCAAGATCGAGCGGGCGACGGCTTACCGGGCCGAGCTGGCCCGCCGCCTCGAGGCCTTCGAAGGTTCGCCGCCGGCGACCGACGGCGCGCTTCGGGCGTAGACCGTGGCGTTCCACGTGCGCAACACGGGCCTGGCGATCCGCGGCACGGCACCGCGACTGAGGTCGCGGCGAACGACCTGCAGCCCCGACGCGCCGATCAGCCGGTCGAACGTGCGCCGGTCGAGGTACGACACCACCGGCGCCCCGACGTTCGCCCAGTAGTCGCCGACGCCGAGGCGCGCCGGGCGCACCGCGCTGACGATGCGCTTCAGCCAGAACACGCCCCACGTCGCCACCCGCGGCTCGTACAGCGGCTCGTGGACGACCAGATGACCACCGGGCGCGACCAGTGATGCGGCGTGGCGCAGGGCAGCCGCAGCAGCCCGCTTGGAGCGGCGCCGCGTCAGGCCGAGTAGATGGTGCAACGTCGCCGACACGATCACGGTGTCGAACGTCCGCCCGATCCCGGCGATGAACGCCGGATCGAGGATCGACCCATGGAGCGCGGTGAACGTCCACGGTGCATCGGGGTCGGTGCCGAGCGCGATCGTCGCTTCCTGCAACGCTCCGCCGCTGACGTCGAGCCCGTACAGCTGGGTCGCGCCGCTGCGCTCGGCGACGAAGCGCACCACATCGCCGACCCCGCAGCCGACGTCGAGCAGCGAGCTTCCCGGGCCGGCGTGCGCGGCGACGAAGTCGGCGACACCGGCCAACCGGCCGAGCGAGTAGTGCGGCCGGTGGCTGTCGAAGTAGGCGACGGTGGCCTGATCCACACGTGCCGGAGCCATCCGGTCACCCTAGTTCGAGATCCACTGCGTGTCTCCCGAGCGTGACCGCAGGACCACGCTGTGCGTCAGGCGGGCGCCACCCGGGCCAGCGGGCGGGTGTCC
>CAZMHG010000101.1:0-8420 GCA_964565975.1 uncultured Ilumatobacteraceae bacterium
TCGCCCTCGAAATTCAGGATCAGGTTTTTGACCGTCCCTTCCGTGACCTGCGCATCGAGCGTCGCAGCCGGGTCCTGGTCAACCAGGTCCTGCCGTTCGCCGGCGTGGTGATGGTGCTGTTCGCCTTCGCCCTCGACCGCACGCAGGACCAGGTCGCCCGCCAGGTCGCGCCGGGCCTGGTGTGGATGGCGACGATCTTCAGCCTCCTGGTGATGGTCCAGCGGGTCTTCGGGATCGAACGCGACGACGGCGCTCTCGACGCGCTGCGCGTGGCCGGAGCGCGGCCTGGCGGCCTGTTCCTGGGCAAGGCGATCGCGCTCGGTGCGCAGCTGCTGATCCTCGACGCGTTGCTCGTGCTGCTCGCCGTGGTGCTGTTCGACACCTCGGCACGCGGCGCCGGCCGGCTCGCCCTGCTGGTGCTCACCGTGCTTGCCGCGGACGCGGCGCTGGCGGGCATCGGTACGCTGTACGGCGGCCTGGCCGCAGGCGCCCGTGGCCGAGACACCCTCCTGCCGCTGTTGATGCTGCCGGTGGTGGTCCCGGTCCTGATCGGCGCCACCCGCTCCACCGAGGCGGCCTTCGGCGTAGGAGGAATCGGCATGAGCGAAGGATGGGCGTGGACCGCGGTGTCGGTCGTGCTCGCCGCGCTGGCCCTCGGCGGTGGCAGTTTGGCGTTCGGGGCACTGGTCGAAGAATGATGGACGCCGTGCACTCCCGTCCGCCGACCAGTACGCCGTTCACCAGGGCGCTCGGCTGGGCGACCATCGCCGTGCTCGCCCTGCTCGGCGTGCTCGGCCTGTTCGTGACGCCGGCCGATGTCGTCCAGCGCGAGGGCGTGCGCATCCTGTACGTCCACGTGCCGTCGATCTGGCTCGCCTACCTGGCCTTCGTCATCACCGCGGTCGCCAGCGCGGCGTACCTGCGCCGGCGCAACGCGTCGCTCGCCTGGGACCGCCTGGCCGGGGCAAGCGCCGAGGTCGGCGTGCTGTACATGGCGATCACGCTGTTGACCGGAGCGTTGTGGGGCCGGCTGTCGTGGGGCAAGTACTGGGTGTGGGACGCCCGGCTCACCTCCACGGCGCTGATGTTCGTGTCCTACCTCGGCTACCTCGCGGTGCGCCGCCTCGGTGGCACGCACGCCCAGCGGGCCCGACGCAGCGCGCTGATGGCGATGTTCTGCGTCGTGCAGATCCCGCTCGTGCACTTCAGCGTCTACAAGTGGAACACCCTGCATCAGCAGGCGTCGATCGAAGAGGGCGAGGTCACCGGGCTGATGATGTTCACCGTCACGCTCGGCGTGGTCGGCTTCACGATGCTGTACGTCTGGCTGCTGCTGCACCGCCAGCGGCTGATGGCGATGGAGGACGCAGTCGACGACAGCGGCCTCGAGGTCGCCCTCGCCGAGCGCCGCGCCGAAGCGTTGGTCACCCGGTGACCGCAGCCTTCGTCACGATCAGCTACGTGCTGACCTTCGGCGGCTCCGGGGCGCTGGCCTGGTCCTGGGTCCGGCGCGCCCGCCGGATCGCCGCACAGGTCCCCCCGACGCAACGGCCATGGACGTAGTCCGAGACCCGTCCGAGCACCCGATGACCGAATCGACGATCACCCCCGATCTCACGCCGCGCCCGGTCGGGCCGGCGGGTACCCCGCGTCGGCAGCGCCGTTGGGGTGCGATCGCGCTGATCGTCGGGCTGCTCGCGGTGGGCGGCGTGGTCGTCACCAAGTTCCTCACGGACGCGATCAACTACTACTGCTCGGTCGACGAACTGGGCACCAAGTCCGGGTGCGAGGCGGGCACCGCGATCCGCCTCGAGGGGTCGGTCAAGGAAGGCAGCAAATCGATCGACAAGGCGTCGAACCTGACGACCTTCCAGCTGACCAAGAACCGCGTCGACGTCCTGGTGCGCTACAACGGCCTGCCGTCCACCGACCTGTTCCAGGACTGCATCGACGTGGTCGTGCCCGGCGTGTACGACGCGTCACGCAAGGTCTTCGAGGCGTCGGACCTGATCGTCAAGCACAACGAGAAGTACCAGTCGGCCGACGCCGTGGAACAGAAGCAGGAGCGCGACGCGGCATGCTCGCTGCAACGCTGAACGCCGCCGCCGGTTCCGGCGCGCTGCTGCTCGGCCTGCTCACCTCGCTGCTCGGGGCCGCCGTGCTTGCCGGGTCGGTGATGACCCGCAACCGGCGGGTGCTGCGCTACGTGCGGATCTACGGCTGGATCGTGCTCGCCGCCGCGGTGGCCAGCGTCGTGTTCATGGAGCGCGCCCTGATCACCCGCGACTGGACCATCAAGTACGTCCAGCAGGTCGGCTCGACGACGACGCCGGCGTTCTACAACGTCGCCGCGCTGTGGAGCGCGCTCGAGGGCAGCATCCTGCTATGGATCCTGATCCTCACCGGCTACCTGGCCGTGCTCATGCGCCGCTACCGCAACCGGCTGGACGATCCGCTGGTGGCCTGGACGCTGGTCACGATGTTCGTCGTCACTGGGTTCTTCTTCCTGCTCGCCTCCGGCCCGGCGAACGCGTTCCAGACCGTCGGGGCGCCGAACTTCGAGTCGTGCTGCCGGGGTCCCAACCCGCTGCTGCAGAACCACATCCTCGTCGCCTTCCACCCGCCGATGCTGTACCTCGGCTACGTCGGCGTCGTCGTTCCGTTCGCCTTCGCCATCGGCTCGCTGGCCACCGGCCGCGTCGGCGAGGGCTGGATGGCCGAGACCCGCCGGTTCGCCCTCGCCGCCTGGGGGTTCCTCAGCATCGGCATCCTCCTCGGCGGCTGGTGGAGCTACGAGGTGCTCGGTTGGGGCGGCTTTTGGAACTGGGACCCGGTCGAGAACGTCAGCTTCCTGCCGTGGCTGACGCTCACCGCGTACCTCCATTCGGCGATGGTCCAGGTGCAGCGCGGCATGCTGCGGGTGTGGAACCTCAGCCTGCTGACGGCCACGTTCGCGCTCACGATCCTGGGCACCTTCCTCACCCGCAGCGGTGTGGTCCAGAGCGTGCACGCATTCGCGAACGGGTCGGTCGGCGTGTACATCCTCGGCTTCTTCGCCCTCGTCGTTGTCGTCTCGCTCGGGCTGATCGCCTGGCGCGGCGACGCGCTGCGCACCGTCGGCTCGATCGACCGGCCGGTCTCCCGCGAGGGTGCGTTCCTGGCGAACAACGTGATGTTCGCGTTGTTCGCCTTCGTCGTGCTGCTCGGCACGGTGTTCCCGCTGATCGTCGAGGCGATCCAGGGCCGGAAGCTGGCGATCGGCGCGTCGTTCTACGAGGCGATGCCGATCCCCATCGCGCTGTGCCTGCTGTTCTTGATGGCGGTCGCCCCCGCGCTGCCGTGGCGTACCTCGAATGCCGAGTCGCTGCGCACCCGGCTGCTGTGGCCGGCGGTGATCGGCGTCGCCTCGCTCGTGCTCGCCGTCGCCCTCGGTGCGACGACGTGGGCGTCGATGGCCGCGTTCGGGCTCGGCGGGTTCGCCGGTGTCTCGGCTCTGCGGCAGCTGGTGCTCGGCGTGCGGCGCAACGGCGCACGCGCCCTCGTGGGGCGTAGCGGGGGCGGGATGATCGTCCACCTCGGGATCGCCCTGATCGCCGTCGCCCTGGTGTCGTCGAACTCGTTCACCCGGGCCGCCGACCTGGTGCTGGCCAAGGGGACGCCGGTCAGCTTCGCCGGGCACACGTTCGAGTTCACCGGCCTGGAGACGTTCAAGACGTCACGCACGATCGGGGTGCGCGCCCCGGTGAAGATCGACGGCGGCCAGGCCTACGCGCCGGCGCTGAGCACCTACTTGTCGTTCGGCACGTCGATTGCCACGCCGAGCGTCAAGCCCGGCCTGACCGGCGACATCTACCTGGCGCTGGACAACGAGACGCGCGTCTCGGGCACGTCCAGCGTGCGGGTCAAGGTCCAGCTCAAGCCGATGACGCAGTGGCTGTGGACCGGTGGACTGATCGTCGCCCTGGGCACCGTGCTGGCGATGTTCGGGCGGCGCAGGCGCGTCGACGTCGCCGGCGACCAGCGCGATGCCGAGTTGCTCGGCACGTCTGCACCCGAGTTGGTGAGCACAGGTGGCTGACGTCCCGCCCGACGACCACCGGCCCGCAGCGCCGACACCACCGCGTCCGGCGCGCGCACCGTCGCGCGTGCGTTGGATCGTCGTCGGGATCGGGGCCGTGCTCGCCGCGCTGTTCGTGGTGCTCGCCGTGTCCAAGCCGGACGAGGGCGAGGCCAACGGTCCGCAGCTGCGCAACACACCCGCGCCGCAGATGGTCACGACCACGATCGACGGTGCGCCGTGGAACCTCGCCGAGCATCGTGGCCGGTGGGTGGTGCTCAACTTCTTTCAGACGTCGTGCATCCCCTGCCAGGCCGAGCACCGCGAGCTGCTGTCCTTCAGCGACCAGCAGCGCACCCTCGGGGCCAACGGTGCCGAACTGGTCAGCGTGATCGACAACGAGACCGACGCCGAGGTGCGCGCCTGGTTCGCCCAGAAGGGCGGCACCTGGCCGGTGCTCCACGACGACGACGCGACGATCGGCGTCAGCTTCGGCGTCACCGGGGTCCCCGAGACCTATCTGGTCGATCCCAGCGGCGTGGTCCGCGTCCGCTGGGTCGGGCCGACCACCAACGCGGCCCTGACCGAGATCCTCCGCGTGTTCAACGGCGGCTCGGTGGGCACCACGCCGGGTTCGGCGACATCCGGTGGGTCCACGCCGGGCACCGCATGAGCACCCGCCTCACCAGCCGGCAGCGCATCTGGGCGTGGATCGTCCTCGCGGTGGTCGCCGCCGGCACGTTCGTGATCGGGCTCACACGTACACCGGACCCGCACACCCCCCAGGAACGCGCCGACTCGATCACCCAGCAGATCTCCTGCCCGGTGTGCAACGGCGAGTCGGCCTACGAGTCGCAGGCGACGGCCGCACGCGGCATCCGCCAGGAGGTGCTCGACCTGGTCACCGCCGGCAAGCTGACCAACGACCAGATCGTCAACTCGATCGAGCAGAAGTACCCCGGCACGTCGCTGGTCCCGGGCAACGATGGCGTCGACGCGCTGGTCTGGATCCTGCCGGTCGTGGTGGGCCTGGTCGCGCTCGGCGCCGCGTGGCTGGTCCTGCGCCGCTGGCGCGGCGCGGGCGCGCTGTCGGGTGCGTGGGGGTGGGCAGGCGCGTTCGTCGTCGTCGCCGTGGGGGTTGGATGGCTGGTCGCCGATCGCGTCGGGCGCGACCCCACGTTCGCCGCCGGCGCGACGACCACCACGCTTCCCGCCGACCCGGTCGCCCGCCAGATCGCCCTGGCCAAGTCGCAGATGGGGTCCAACCCATCCGGCGCGGCCGAGGTGTTCATCGGCATCCTGAAGGACCACCCCGACAACGCCCAAGCGGCGGGGTACGCCGGATGGCTCGTCGCCCAGCAGGGGTATCAGAACAAGGACGAGACCGTGATCCAGCAGGGTCTGAGCCTGTTGAAGCGCAGCGTCGAGATGGACCCGACCTTTGGCGACGGCCATTGCCTGCTGTCGGCCACGGCCGGCCGGCTGCTCGCGGTCAAGGACCTCGCCCTGGCCCGCACCGAAGCGCAAAAGTGCATCGACAACGGGGGTGACCCGGCGCTGCAGCCGATGGTCACCGGGTTCCTCGGGGACTCGCCGGGCACCACGGCGACCGGGTCGTCGGCGGTGACGGCAGGCACCGCCACGGCAAGTACCGCAACGCCAGGCACCGCAACGTCAGGCACCGCAACGTCAGGCACCGCGGCGTCAGGCACCGCGGCGTCGAGCACGTCGACGACAACCGGCCCGCCCAGGACCACCTCCGGCTGAGACGTCTCAGTTCTTGTGCGGCGGCGGCCAGCACGCGGCACTGGTGACCATGCCCTCGGCGTCCCGCTTGAGGACCCACACACTGGCCTTGCGCCAGTCCGGGCGACCGGTGATCTCGCAGCCGCGCCGCTCCAGCGCGGCGATCGTGGCCGGGATCACGTCGCCGTGGCTGCACAGCACGGAGTTGTTCGGCAGCGTGGCCAACAGCTCGAGCGCCCCCTCGAAGCCGGCGTCCTCGGCCAGCCGGTCGTCGGCCACCACCGGCTCGTGGTGCTTCTGGGCGAGGGGTTCGAGCGTCTGCACGCAGCGCAGGTACGGGCTGGAGTACAGCTTGCCGGTGGCCCTGCGGGCCAGTTTGTTGGCCACGGCCTCGGCTTGCTGCCAGCCCTTGTTGGACAGCGGACGAAGCTGGTCGTCGCCCTCCCACTCGCCGCGGCTGCCTGCCTTGGCGTGCCGGACGAGGTACACGATGCTCACGCGGCCGAGTGTACGAGCGGGTTCCCGACCTGCCCGTGCCGTTCACAGAACGTTCACCTGCGCCACCCGGTTGGCGCTTTGCTAGACCCGGAGGCGTGACGCCGGCGCTGCTCGCCCTGTTCGGTCTCCACGGCCGGGTCGCGCTGGTCACCGGTGCGGGCGGCGGGCTCGGCGCGGCGACCGCCCGCGTCCTGGCCGAGGCCGGCGCGCACGTGGTGGTCACCGACGTCGACGGCGCCCGCGCCGCACACGTGGCCGCGTCGATCGTCGAGGCGGGCTTCGCCGCCGAGTCCGCGGCGCTGGACGTGACCGATCAGTCGGCGGTCGACGCGCTCGTCCAGGATCTGTCGGCGCGCTGTGGCCGCCTGGACGTGGTGGTCAACAACGCCGGCGTGATCGCCGACGCGCCGCCCAGCACGATGTCCGCGGCCGATCTCGACCGGGTCGTCGCCGTCAACCTCAAGGGCGTGGTCTTCGTCGCCCAGGCAGCGGCGCGGGTGATGGTTGCCGCCGGGCGCGGCAGCATCGTCAACATCACGTCCGGCGCCGTCGACATGGCCGTCGCCGCAGTCGGTTCGTACGGCGCGTCGAAGGCCGCGGCGCACCAGTTCAGCCGCTCGCTGGCGCTCGAGCTCGGCCCCACCGGTGTACGGGTCAACGCCGTCGCGCCCGGATGGGTGCTGACCCCGATGAACGAGCGGCACCTGCGCGGTCCCGACGGCACCCTGGACGAGTCGCGCCGCGCCGATCTGATCCGGGCTCGCACGGCGACCATCCCGATGCGCCGCGGCGGGCAGCCGCTCGACATCGCCCTGGCCGTGCTGTACCTGGCGAGCGACGCGGCGTCGTTCGTCACCGGCAGCGTGATCCGCCCCAACGGCGGCCAGACGATGCCGTGGTGACCCCGCCGGTGATCGCCGCGACGCCGGTGTTGCGTGATGCCAAGATTCTGGTCACCGGACCGGCCGGGCAGATCGCCTTCGACCTGTGTGCCCGGCTGGCGCCGCACAACGAGGTGTGGGGCGCGGCGCGGTTCTCGCAGCCGGGCAGCCGCGAGCGCTGCGAGGCGATCGGCGTGCGCACAGTGGTCGCCGACCTGGCCACCGGGTCCCTTGATGGGGTGCCGGGCGACGTCGACTACGTGCTCCACCTCGCCGCCAGCCAGCAGCCCGACCTGGACTACGACGGTGCGATCCGGACCAACGCCGAGGGCACCGGCCTGCTGATGCAGCACTGCCGCAGCGCGCGGGCGATCCTGGTGATGAGCACGCACAGCGTGTACCACCCGCACGACGATCCGTGGCACGTGTTCCGCGAGACCGATCCGCTGGGCGATCCGCACCCGCTGCACGCGCCCACCTACGGTGTGTCCAAGCTGATGAACGAGGGTGTGGCGCGTGCCTGTGCGCGGATGTTCGCGGTGCCCACGGTGATCGCCCGGATGAACGCGTCGTACGGTCCTGCCGGCGGGTTGCCGGTGATCCATCTCCGCCAACTTGCCGCAGGCCGGACGGTGACGACGCGCTGGGATCCCTGCCCGTACCAGCCGATCCACGCCGACGACATCGCCGCTCAGGTCGGTGGGCTGCTCGGCCTGGCCTCGGTACCGGCGACGATCGTCAACTGGGCCGGTGACGAGGCGGTCACGGTGCAGGAGTGGGTGGCGTACCTCGGTGGGCTGCTCGGCCGCGGCACCGGCGACGCGCTGGTCGACGTCGTCGCGGTTCCCGGCACGTTGCGCGGATCGGTGGCCGACGTGTCGCGCCGTCTCGCCGCGGCCGGTCCGTGCCGGGTCGGCTGGCGTGACGGGCTGGCCCGTTGCGTCGCGGAATACGTTGGGGGGTAGGAGGGTTACATCTGCCATGAAGATTGATATGTCAACTACATCCGCCCGTGCAGTCCGGGGCGTGTACCCCGGCGCTCCGTTCCATTGGGTCGGCGACGGCTTCCACGTGTCGCAGGTGATCCCCGGCCCGGGCAACGTGACCGCTGCGGTCAGCCCGTTCCTGATGTTCGACTATCAGGCGCCGTACTACTACTCGCCGACCGATACGCCGCGCGGCGTCGGCGTCCACCCGCACCGCGGGTTCGAGACCGTCACGATCGCCTTCGAGGGTTC
>CAZMHG010000102.1:0-8377 GCA_964565975.1 uncultured Ilumatobacteraceae bacterium
CGACCGCCACGCCGTCGTCGTCACCGTGCTGTCCAACGGCGAGGTCGAAAGCCAGCCGGTCGAGGTGCCCGATCGCGTCAGCGCGGCGCGCATCGGCGCGGCGTCGGCGCACCTGCACCGGTCGCTCGTCGGGCGGACCGTCGAGCGCGCCGAGGTCCCGGCCACCGGCGATGCCGACGTCGACCGGCTGTGCGCCCGAGCGCTCGGCGCGCTGCGCGCCGCGGCCGGCGACGAACCGGTCTATGTCGGCGGCGCGGCGTCGATGGCCAGCGCGTTCGACGCGACCAGCACCGTGCGCGGCGTCCTGCAAGCACTCGAGCAGCAGTACGTCGTCGTCTCGCTCGTTCGTGACATGGTCGATCGCGGCCTTGCCGTCGCCATCGGCGCCGAGCACGGCGTCGAGCCGCTGGCGGCGTGCGCGGTGGTCGTCGCCCCGGTCGTGGTCGAGGGCGAGCAGATCGGCACCGTCGGCGTGGTCGGGCCGACGCGCATGAACTATCCGCAGGCGTTGGCAACCGTCGACGCCGTGAGCAACCGCTTGGCCCGACGCCTGGCGGACGGTGCTTGACATGGCCGGGCAACAGATGGGACGGCACGATGGCTGACTATTACGAGCTGCTCGGCGTGGCACGCGGTGCATCGGCCGACGAGATCAAACGCGCCTACCGGCGCCTCGCGCGGCAGCTGCACCCGGACGCCAACCCGGGTGACCGGGCGGCCGAGGACCGGTTCAAGCAGGTCGCCAAGGCGTACGAGGTGTTGTCCGACCCTGCCGCGCGCGAGCGGTACGACCGCTTCGGCGAGGCCGGCGTGGGTGGTGCATCGGGTGGCCCCGGCGACATGTTCGGCGGCGGCCTGGGCGACATCTTCGACGCGTTCTTCGGCGGCGCCGGCCCGTTCGGTGGCGGCGGGCGTGGCCCGGCCGGCCCGCCGCGTGGCCAGGACCTGGAAGTCGTCAGCGAGATCACGCTCGAGCAGGCGGTGTTCGGTGCCACGATCCCGGTCACCGTCAAGACGGCGATTCGCTGCGAGGAGTGCCACGGTTCGGGCGCCGGATCCGGCACGCAGCCGGTGACGTGTTCCGAGTGTGGAGGCCGCGGCCAGGTGCAGCGCGTCCGCAACAGCCTGCTCGGCCAGATGATGACCGCGACGGTGTGCCCGCGTTGCTCTGGGCACGGTCAGGTGATCGTCACGCCGTGCGCCCAGTGCAGTGGTGACGGGCGCGTCGTCACCGAGACGACCTACCAGGTCGACGTGCCGGCCGGTGTGGACGATGGCTCGACGCTGCGCCTGAGCGGGCGCGGCGCGGTCGGCCCCCGCGGGGGCACCGCCGGCGACCTGTACGTCCACGTCCGAACCCTGCCCGACGACGTGTTCCGCCGCGATGGCGACGATCTGCTGGCGACCATCCGCATCTCGGTCGCGCAGGCCGCACTGGGCACCGCGCTCACGCTCGACACCTTCGACGGCGACCTGGAGGTGGTCATCGAGCCCGGTACGCAGCCGGGCCGCGAACTGGCCTTTCGCGGCAAGGGCGCGCACCGGCTGCGCGGCCGTCAGCGCGGCGATCTGCGGTTGCGCATCGACGTGGTCGTGCCGACGCGACTGAGTGCTGCCGAGACCGATCTGTTCCGCCAGCTGGCCAACCTGCGTGGCGAGGCCGTCGGGGTGCCCGAGGGCGGTCTGTTCAAGCGGATCAAGTCGGCCTTCCAGTAGCCCGCGCCGCGGCATGCACCCCGAGCTGCGGTCGAGCGCGACGCACGTGTTCGTCGACAGCGTCGACGACCCGTATCTCGCCGACGTCGACCGGCACCATGTGACACGTGTCCTGCGGCTCCGTTCCCACGAGACGGTCTCGGTCAGCGACGGCCGCGGTGCGTGGCGCACCGCGCGCCTCGACGGAGACCGTGTCGTCCCCATGGGTGAGGTGCGGCACGTGGCGCCACCGCGGCCGTGCACGATCGTCAGCGCGGTCCCCAAAGGCGACCGGCTCGATGTCCTCGTCCAGAAGCTGACCGAGATCGGCGTGACCGAGATCGTCCTGGCCGACATGGAGCGCAGCGTGGTGCGCTGGGCAGCCGACCGCGCCGACCGTCAGCGCGAACGCCTGGAACGGATCGTCCACGAGGCGGCGTCGCAGGCTCGCAGGGTGTGGCTGCCCACGCTGGTGCTGGGCGAGACGTTCGACGCGGCGATCCGGCGCCCGGGGGCGACGTTGGCCGAGCCGAGCGGGACGGATCCGTTGTCGTCGTGCATGGTGATCGGGCCCGAGGGCGGGTTCTCCGTGCGTGAGCTGTCGAGTGGCATCCCGCGGGCGAGTCTTGGCGACACCATCTTGCGCGTGGAGACAGCGGGCATTGTGGCCGCTGTCCGTGTATGCTGCCCACCGACGGTCACCGGCGGGTGACCAGTGGTGACAGAACGACAGGGCGGCCTGCATCACCGGTGATCCTCCGGTGGACAGGTGTCGCCGGCACGAGTGAGGACGGGATTTCGTGACGAGCAAGGGCAGCGAGCGGGATTCATTCGACGAGGAACCCTCTCCCTACAGCATCAAGGTCGGTGAGCGATTGCGTGTCATCCGCCGCCAGAAGCGGATGTCGTTGCAGGAGGTCGAGGCAGCGTCGAACGACGAGTTCAAGGCATCCGTACTCGGCGCCTACGAGCGTGGCGAGCGGGCCATCTCCGTGCCGCGGCTCGAGCGGTTGGCCGCGTTCTACAGCGTGCCGGTGCGCCAGCTGCTGCCGACCGACGAGACACCGGTGTCCGATCGTGCCGGCCGGCCGCGCAAGCTGGCAATCGATCTGCTCAAGCTCGGCCGTCAGCGCGAGGCCCCGTTCGACACCGTGTCGCGATTGCTGCGCATGATCCAGGTCCAGCGTCAGGACTACAACGGCAAGGTGATCACGGTCCGTGCCGACGATGCACGGGCGATCGCCGCGATCCTGGACGTTCCGGTGGACGAGGTCGCGTCGCGCCTGGAGGCGCTCGACCTGTTGTACCACCCGGAGTCCCAGCCCGGCCGATGAGCGCGCCGGTGGCTGCGACGAGCCGACCCGATTCGGGGGTTGGCGCCGCGCCGGGCTTCGGCGTGTACATCCACGTGCCGTTCTGCCGGCACCGGTGCGACTACTGCGCGTTCGCTGCATGGTCGGACCGGGATCATCTGATGGGTCCGTACGTCGACGCGCTGGTCGCCGACATCCATCGCCACGCGGGTGAGATGCCGCCAGTCACCAGCGTGTTCGTCGGGGGCGGCACCCCGTCGCGGCTTCCCGGCAGCGAGATGGCCAGGGTGCTCGGCGCCCTGGCACTGGCATCCGATGCCGAGGTCACCATCGAGTGCAACCCCGACGACGTCACGCCGGCGCTGATGGCTGCGTACCGCGATGCGGGCGTCAACCGGATCAGCGTCGGCGTCCAGTCGATGGTGCCCCATGTGCTCGCCGCGCTCGGCCGCACGCACCGCCCGGCAAACGTGTACTCGGCCGTCGAGGCGATCGTCGCCAGCGGCATGCCCAGCTTCAACCTCGACGTGATCTACGGCGCCGCGGGGGAGTGGCTGTCCGACTGGCGCCGAACGCTCCACGACATCGCCAAGCTCGACCCCCCACACGTGTCGGCCTACGCCCTCACCGTCGAGGCCGCGACCCCGCTTGCCGCGCAACCGCATCGTCACCCCGACGACGACGACCTGGCCGACAAGTACGAGCTCGCCGACGAGCTGCTCAGCGCGGCGGGACTTCACAACTACGAGGTCAGCAACTGGGCCCGGCCCGGTCACGAGTGTCGGCACAACCTGCTGTATTGGCGTCAGGGCGACTACCGCGGATTTGGCGTAGCGGCACACAGCCACACCGCAGGGCGTCGGTGGTGGAACGTGCGCACGCCCGAGCGGTTCATCGCCGCCGTCGCCGACGGCCGCCCGACCGAGACCGCCGGCGAGACCCTCGACGCCGGGACGCGTCGGCTCGAAGGACTGCAACTCGCCGTCCGGCTGGCCGACGGAGTACCTCGTGACGCGTTCGGCACACCGGTCGGTGAAGAACTTCGCGAACTGGTAACGGCCGGGTTGGTGACCGACGACGGCGTGCGCGTGCGCCTCACGCGCTCCGGTCGCCTGCTGGCCAACGAGGTGTCGCTGCGACTGCACTGACTGGTAGCCTCGTCCGCGCTGCACGGGCGTGTAGCTCAGTTGGTTAGAGCGCCACCATGACACGGTGGAGGTCCCGGGTTCGAGTCCCGTCACGCCCACTCCGCCGTTGTGGACACTCCGTCAGACGACCCCGACTCGTGGGTCGCCGACGCCTCGCTGAGCTGCCCACAGTTCGAGGCTGGCTCCGTCGTGCACCTGGTCCCCGAGTCGGACTGAGCCACTGCCTGCGGTCCAACGGTGGCAGGATCTCGTCGTGGCTCGCGCGGCACCTCCCGGAGTGAACGGATCGATCGTCGATTTGGCGCGCCTTGCCGAGGTCTGTGAACGCTACGGGATCGGCGAACTGTTGGTGTTCGGTTCCGTCGCCCGTGCAACGGCGACCGCGGGGAGCGATGTCGACCTGCTGTACGTGATGGCCCCCGGCAGGGCGCTCGGGTTCGCGATCAATCGTCTGGAGGACGACCTCTCCGACTTGTTCGGCCGGAAGATCGATCTGGTGTCGAAGCGAATGCTCCACCGCATGCTGCGCGACATGGTTCTCGCCGAGGCGCAGACGCTGTATGCGGCGTGACCTTCTGCTACTTGCGGAGATCATCGCCGCGATTGAGCGGATCGTCGAGATCACCTCGCGCAGCTCGCCGCCGGTCCTCGGTGCGCTGGGAGGGGCGGCCGACTGAGTCGCACGGCTCAGGTGGGCCATCACGGTCGTTCGATGGACACCGCAGGCCCTGGCCAGCTCATCGATCGTCACGCCGGTCGATCGAGCTGCGGTGAGCGCGGCCACCCCGGCTGGGTGGAGTCGTCGTTGGACCCGGCTGACCGGACGACGCGCACTTGCGTGGTGCGGACGCGCCAAGAGGTCATCGAGCCCGCTCATGATCGCCACAAGGGCGTCGCCGGGGTTCGAAAGCCGTCCCTGAGCGCCCACCGCATTAGGCCTGCTGCGATCACGAGTAGATGCGCTCGACGATCGGCGACCCGCCGAGCGGGACGGCCCACCTCGTATGAGTCCCGCGGAGTGGTGGGGATTGCGTGGCGCGTTCCGTGGTGGGCTGTCAGGTGCCGTGTCGCCCGCCAGTGGCATGGGACCACTTTGAAGCTGGTTGCGCCAGTGTGATGGGACGGGACTGCGGCAGTCCCCAACGCCCGCCTCAACCTGAGCGCAGCGACCCCACAACGGCGAATGTAGGGGAAACAACCCTCAACCGCGCCCCCAACGACCAGGCACTACACGAACAACCCGCCGAAGTCCGGTCAGACCGTCGTTCTCACCGGACCGCCACCTCAGCGGGCGTGGACACACGCGGCCCCACGCCCCGAACCGCGCATCACACCAGCTCAGACCCCTGAAACCCGACGCTTCGTCTGCCCACCAACTGCGGAACCTGGGATGTAGATCCGAAGAGCCGTATTGACGACGGGGCGGCCAGTTCCACCCATGCCTCACCCGGCCCGATCGGCGGGGTCGAGGGAGGCGTCCGGACACGACGCCTTGGCGCTGCTACGGTCCGGCCACTTCGTAGGAGGTCTGCATGAACGACCACGGCTCGTCCTCGATGCCCAACGACAACCCTTCCGCCCGCGGCGCGGCGGCGCAGCGCTCGAGCGGATTCAACGATCCCGGCTGGAGCCGGCGCACGCCGTACGACGTCGATGCCGAGTCCACGACCGAGCGCGACGAACCAACCGTGCGGTCGGTTCGCACGCCGCCACGCCGGCCGCGGCCGATCGGCAACCGGTTCGACATCGATCGCATCCACTACCGCCAGCGGCGAGGCCCGTTTGGCTCGTTGCTGATCCGCCTATCCGGCGCCGACCAGGACATCCTCGACATGGTCCCGACCGAGGAGAAGAAGTACCAGCTGCTCGGCATGCTCGTGCTCTCCACCGGCGTGCTGGCCTTCGCCGCATCGGCCTGGGGCCTGCAGGGCACCGTCGACGGCTGGGCGTCGATCGCGATCGCGGCGTTGCTCGGTGGCGCGGTGTTGGTCGTCGACCGTTCGCTGGTCTCGCTGCCGCTCAATCCGGTGAAGTTGCCCGCCGCCGTCGGCCAGTCGCTGTGGGACCCGATCGCCGGCACCGACGCGATGCAGGACCGCTACGGCGAGATCGTCGAACAATCACGGCGACGCCGCGGCAACCTGCTGTCGGTCCTCCTGCGGCTGATCCCGCGCATCATGGTCGCCGTCGCGCTGAGCTTCATCATCGCCGAGGGCGTGCTCCTGGTGAAGTTCAAGGACGACGTCGACCGGCGCGCCCAGGCGATCCTCGACGAGACCCGTGCCACCCAGCGACGATCGATCACGACGTTCTTCCAGACCCAGATCGACGCCAAGAACGCCGACATCCAGCGCCTCTCCGTCGGCGGGCACGGCGACGAGATCGCCGCGGCCACGAAGCGACTCGACGAGGACCTGGCCAAGAAGCAGACGATGGAGAACGACGTCAACCTGCTCGAGCAGATCTGGCAAGCGGAGAAGAACGGCAAGGTCCTCACGGTCACCCTGTCCGACGGAACGAAGCTGACCTCCTCGGGGCAGCCGAAGTGCAAGGAACGCTGCCAGTCGTACAAGACGCTGCAGGCCCAGACCTCGACCCAGATCGGGACGCTGAACGGCGTGATCGCCAACGATCAGGCCGTCCTGGCCAAGTTCCAGGCGGCGGCCAAGCAGGACGCGGCGAAGAACGCGGCCGACATCGCCAAGGACTACACCGACATCGAGTCGCTCCGGGCGACGATGAAGCAGCGCCTCGACCAGGTCGACGGCGACGTCGCCCCATCGGTCCTCGTACAGATCCAAGCGCTCGAGGAACTGGCCCAGGACCCCACGCCGGCAGTGCGCGAACAGAGCCAGGTCGTGCTCGAGGGCCAGAGCACGGCAGCGGCAGCAACGGCGACCGGAGTAGCGACCGAGTCGACCAACCCGGCCAACGGCACCGCGTCCGGCACGGCATCGACGAACGCCGCCGCCGTCGCCACGGTCGCGACCAAGGCGTGCTCCGGATCGGGTGTGGGCAAGGTGTTCTGCGACATTCGCCGCTGGATCGTGCCGCCCACACCGCTCGGGCCGCAGATCGCTGCGTGGCGGTACTTCTTCTTGCTGTTCGACCTGATGCCGATCCTGGCCAAGGTGATCCTCAGCATGCGCAAGGTCCGCCCGTACGAGGAGGCCGAGGCAGGCCTGTCGCTGCTGGCCCGGGTGCGCATGCTCAACACGGTCGACCACCAGTTGAACGCGATCGGTTCGGAGTGGGAGGAGCGGGCCGCGACCCGCCGCCGCGGCCGGCGCGCGGCGATCGACGGGGCGACCAGTGGCGCGGTCACCGCCACCGCAGGACCGCCCGCCGTCCCGGCCCCTCCGCCGCCTGCGGCGATGGCCACACCGGCCACGCCCTCGATCGAGTCGCCGGAACGCGCCCTCGGCGCACCGGCCGGTGACGGCTGACCGGCGCAACGGCCAGCGCTCGCGAACATGACGATTTGACGCCGTTCGCGTCGCGCGGCCCTCGGGCCGGTTCGTGGAAGTTCCATCAGCGGCTAGCGTGGGAGCCGGAAGGGGCGAACGTGCCTTTCCAGAGCAAAGGAAGTTGGTTCCATGGCTACCGGCACCGTCAAGTTCTTCAATGCCCAGAAGGGCTATGGATTCATCTCGCGCGATGGCGCAGCCGATGTCTTCGTGCATTACTCGAACATCGACATGAAGGGCTTCAAGACCCTCAACGAAGGCCAGCAGGTCGAGTTCGAGGTCGGCGAGGGCCGCAAGGGCGAAGAAGCCCTCAACGTCCGCGCCGTCTGACGCAGACGCGTCTCACCGGCCGGTGAGCTCGGCGACCACCGGCGCGAAGGCGTCGACATCGTCGGCGCCGACGATCACATAAGAGAACCCCCACCGTTGCCGCCGGGCGACCAGGTCGTCGACGATCGACGCCGGGCTGCCGACCAACGCGAACGGCGTCTCCTCGACCATCGTCTGGTCGACGTTCATCATCGACGCCAGCCCGGCTACCGCGCCGGCCCGGTCGTCGGTGACGTTGACCAGAAAGGCCCGCACGTTCAGTTCGATCTCGGCGAACCGCGGCCCTGCAGCCCGGCGCACGATGGCGACCTTGTCGTCCACCGCGTCGGCCGTCATCGACGCGATCGCCCCTGCGTCGACCCGTCCGGCATGCAGCGTGGCATTGACGCCGACGATGTCGGCCTCGCGGCCGGCGATCCCGAGG
>CAZMHG010000103.1:0-8334 GCA_964565975.1 uncultured Ilumatobacteraceae bacterium
ATGCTCGAAGGCATCCGGCGCCCCGACGCGGGCACGGCCACCGTGCTCGGCGAATCGCCGTGGCCGCGGAACCCGTCCCTGCTCCGCCGGATCGGGGTCCAGTTGCAGGCGTCGGCGTTCTTCGAGCGACTGACCGCCCGTGAGCAGCTGCAGACGGTTGCTGACCTCTACGACGTGCCGCGCTCGCGGGCCGACGAGATGCTCGAACAGGTCGGCCTCACCGACAAGGGCACGACCCGGGTCGAGAAGCTGTCAGGTGGGCAGGCCCAACGCCTGTCCATCGCCTGCGCACTGGTCCACCGGCCCGAGATCGTCTTTCTCGACGAGCCGACTGCCGCGCTCGATCCGCAGGCGCGGCGCAACCTGTGGGATCTGCTCCGCCAGATCAACGTCGACGGGCGGACCATCGTGCTCACGACGCACAGCATGGAAGAGGCCGACATCCTGTGCGACCGCGTGGCGATCATCGACCACGGCAAGGTGCTCACCGCCGGGGCTCCGGCCGACCTCGTGCGCGCGCTGGACGCGCCACGCCAGATCATCCTCGCCCGCAGCCAGCTGGACCCTGCCGCGGCGAGCGCGCTGCGCGGCGTGCAGTCGGTGCACGACGACGGTGTGTCCACCACCGTCGTCACCCGCGATCCGGCGAGCGTCATCGGCGCGCTGGGCGAACGGGGCCTGCTCGAGGACATCCAGATCCGTGGCGGGTCGTTGGAGGACGTGTTCTTGTCGCTGACCGGACGGGAGTACCGCGCATGACCTCGTTTCGCAGCCTGCTGCGGGCGATGTGGCTGGGCTTCAAGCGCGACCGCGCCGCCCTGTTCTTCACGATCGCCTTCCCGTTGATGTTCCTGGTCATCTTCGGGAGCATCTTCCGCAACCCGTCGGTGGCCAAGAGCAAGATCGTCGAGGTCGCGCCGGTCCAGCTGGTCGATTCGGCCCTGGCCGGCAGTGCCGACCTGCGCGGCGTGGTCACCGTCTCGACGGCCACGACCGAGGCGGCGGCGCTCGACAAGGTGGCCAAGGGCGACGTCGACGCCTACGTCCGACAGGACGGCGACACGCTGATCGTGCGCTACAGCGCCGCCGAGTCGGTCAACTCGGGTGTCGTGCGCGGCATCCTCGAACAGATCGTCCAGGGCGCCAACCTGCAGGCCGCCGGCGGGACACCGCGCTACGCCGTCGAGGCGACGCCCGTGGAGGACGCCTCGCTGGCACCGATCCAGTACCTCACGCCGGGCCTGCTCGGCTGGGCGATCGCCTCGGCCGGGGTGTTCGGGGCCAGCCAGACCCTCGTGCAGTGGCGCACGAAGGGCCTGCTGCGGCGGCTGCGCCTGTCGCCGGCCGAGATCCGCACGCTGTTCGGGGCGCGCATCACCCTCGGCGCGGGCATCGGCCTTGGCCAGGTGGCGCTGTTCCTGGCGGTCGCCACGATCCCGCTGTTCGGGCTGAAGCTGCGCGGCAGTTGGTGGCTGTCGATCCCGATGATGCTGGTCGGCACGCTCGCCTTTCTGGCCATCGGCGTGCTCATCGGCGGGCGGGCCAAGACGCAGGAGTCGGCGCAGGCGGTCACCCAGATGGTCGTGATGCCGATGGCCTTCCTCGGCGGCTCGTTCTTCCCGCTCGACCAGGCACCGACGTGGATGCGCGTCGTGTCGCGCATCTTCCCGCTGCGCTACCTGAACGACGGCATGCTCAACGTCATCGGGCGGGACCGTGGCTGGGACGGCGTCGCCGTGCCGATGCTGGTGCTGGGCGTGTTCGCCGTGGTGGTCGCGCTGATCGCCAGGGCGACGTTCCGCTGGGACAGCTGAGCGCATCCCGCCAGGAGGTCACCTCAGCCAGGGTTGGTGAAGATCGCCGTGCGGCGCAACGGCGACCACGGCGGCAGGTCCAACTCGCGCAGGCCGAACACGCCCTTGCGGAACGCCGGACTGGTGCGGTCGAGGGGGACGGTGATCATCTCGCCGGTCACGGCCGACTGGTACGCGCCGATCGTCGCTTCGAGGATCCGCAGACCCGTCGCGCCACTGGCGATCGGGTCGCGGTGGTCGCGGATCGCCGCGAGGAAGTCGTCGGCGAGCATCGGGAAGGCGACGCTCAACGAGGCGTTGTCGAACAGCCCGTCGGGGTTCGGCGTGGCGTGGTAGACGACGCGCGTGCCCTGCGCGTCGGTCACCGCGACGTGTTCGAGCGGCGACCACGGCGGTGTCGACCCGTCGCGGTACCGCACGCTGACGCGACCTGCCGTGCCGACGACCTCCATCGAGCCGGGCCCGAACCCCCAGGCGATGTTCACGGTGGCCGACCGGGTCGCCGTGTCGAACCGGCACAGCGCGGTGTCCTCGACGAGCGCCGCGGGATCCTGGGCGTCGATCAGCGCCGTCACCCGCTCGATCGGCTCGCCGAGCAGGTGCTCGGCGGTGTACACGCCGTGCAGCAGGTCCATCAGGATCCCGCCGCCGGACACGACCGGGTTGTGCCGCCAACGCGCGTCGTAGCCGTCGGACCCCGGCGCGTCGAACACCCCGAGCAGGTTGATGTGCACGTTGCGGACCTGCCCGATCGCACCGGCGTCGATCTGCCGGCGCATGGTGGTGACCTCGGGGAAGCCGAGGAAGTTGTGGACCATCGCCAGGCGCACGTCGTGGTTGGCGCAGGCCTGCACGGCGACCTCGGCGTCGGCAGGGACCGCGGCCAGCGGCTTCTCGCAGATGACGTGTCGCCGGCGGGCCGCGGCGGCGACGACCAGGTCGCGGTGGAACGACTGCGGCGCGCAGATGTCGATCGCGTCGAGGTCGTCGCGGGCCAGCAGGGCGAACGGGTCGGTGTAGGCGTCGGCGGTGTCGAGGCCGGTCAGCCCCCGCACCGCCTCGAGGTTGACGGCCGTTGGGTCGGCGATCGCGACGACCTCGACCCGATCGCTCATCTTGATCCAGGTCGGGACGTGCAATCGCGAGGCGATGTTGCCGCAGCCGATCACCCCGATGCGCAAGCGGTCGGTCATGTGCTCTCCGTGATCCGGGCGGGCTGGCAGGAGCCGGCGGGGCGGGTCAGTAGACCGAGTCCGGGCCGGCGGCAACGCCCGACGCGGCGCCCGCCCCGGTGCCGGCGCGGCGCGCCAGGTCCAAGTCGGTGGCCAGCAGGCCGCGCATCGCCAGCAGGTCGCTGGTCACGGTGAGCATCTGGAAGCCCTGTTCGAGGCGCCGCTCGATGAGCTGCGCGGTGGCGTGCATCCCGGGTACGACGCCGTGCTTGCGGCATCCGGCGACGATCGTGGTCAGCGCGTCGGTGAACTCCTCACGGTCGTCGTTGGCCTTCGGTGGGAGGCCGAGCGAGACGCTCAGGTCTGCGGGGCCGACGTACACCGCGTCGATCCCGGGGACGGCGAGGATCTCGTCGAGGTTGCGCACCGCTTCGGCCGTCTCGATCATCGGGATCACGGCGACCTGCTCGGCCGAGCGGTTGAAGTGGTCGCCGTCGCGCATCGCCGACATGATCGGCCCGAAGCTGCGCGACCCGGCCGGCGCGTAGCGCATCGATCGCACCACAGCCTCGGCCTCGGCCCTGGTGTTGACCATCGGCACGATCACGCCCTGCATCCCGGCGTCGAGCATCTTGCCGATCACGCCCGGTTCGTTCCACGGCACACGGGCGATCGGCGGCGTCCCTTGCCCGGCGATCACCGCCGGGACGATCGCCGCGGCCTGGGAGTAGTCGATCACGCCGTGCTGGGTGTCGACGCACACGTAGTCGTACCCGGCACGCGCCGCTGCTTCGGCGCTGACGAGCGACGGGATGCTGACCCACACCCCGAGTGTCGTCCGCCCGGCAGCCCACTGGTCACGCAACGAGTCCATGGCTCGGTTCTAACAGATGCCGTCGTCGGGGCCGTCCCCGCGCGTGCCGCCGTCAGGCGTGGGACGCGATGAACCGGAGCATCGCCAGGTGCTTGTCGGTGTCCCGCTGCATCGTCTCGACGAGCAGCGTCCACAGCGTGGTGTGCTCCAGGTCGCGCAGCTTCTTGCGCAACCGCTTCAGCTCGGCCGCGTCGCTCTCCTCGTTGGCGATCAACGCCTTGGTCATCTCCTGGATCGCCCGGTGGTCGGCGTGGTGGAAGTCGAGGCGCGGGATGATCGGTTCGTCACGGCTCAGCTCGGCGTCGACGCGCAGCGACTCGGCCAGTTCGGCGAACAGCCGATGGTGCCGGCGCTCGTCCTCGGCCAGCAGGTTGACGACGTAGGCGAACGCCTTGGACGAGGTGGTGCCGGCGGCGTCGACGTAGCCCTGCAAGAGCTGGCCCTCGACGCGCGCGTGCGTGGTGAGGTACTCGAACATCTCCCGGTCCCACTCGCTGGCGCCGGCGGGGATCGTGCTGGTGTCGGTCTTCCTCGCATCGTCGCCGCGCGCCGCAGACCCGGGTAGAGGCTTAGGGCCTGTCCGTGATGCCGACCAGCCTGTCAGCGGGGCGAGACGACGGGCGCGGGGCGGCCGTCGAGGATCGCCAGCGCGTGGTCGACGGCGTGCTGGTAGAGGCGCACGCGCCCGGCCGAGGTGCCCGACGCGAGGTGTGGTGTGACGACCACGTGCGGGTGCACCAGCAGCGGGTGTCCGGCTGGCAGCGGTTCGGGGTCGGTCACGTCGAGCCCGGCGCCGGCGACCTGTCCGCTGTCGAGCGCGCCCAGCAGTGCGTCCTGGTCGATCAGGCCGCCGCGCGCGCAGTTGACGATGTACACCCCTGGCTTGGTCGTGGCCAGGGTGGCGGCGTCGAGGAGGTGATGCGTCTCGGGCACGGCCGGCGCGTGCAGGGACAGCACGTCCGCCTCGGCCAGGACGCGGTCGAGCGACACCATCGCGCAACCGTCGAGCTCGGTGACGAAGGGGTCGTGAGCGAGCACGCGCATGCCCATCGCCCGGGCCGCCGCGGCGACCCGCCGGCCAATCCGGCCGACCCCGACCAGGCCGATCGTCGCGCCGTCCAGCTCGAGCGTGGACGACGTCGCCGCACCGGGCAGACCCGCCGCGGCGCGGGCGATGGCCGCCGGGAGGTGCTTGGTGATCGCCAGCATCAGCATCAGCGCGTGTTCGGCGGTCGACACGGTGGGCGCGTCCGGTGCGTTGCACACCACGACGCCGGCGGCGTGCGCCGCGGCCACGTCGACGTTGTCGTAGCCGATGCCGATGCGCGAGATCACCTTCAGCCGCGGGCCGCGGGCGAACGCCGCGGCGTCCCACGACCGCTTGGCGCCCGCGATCACCGCGTCGGCACTCGCCAGCGCGTCGTCGTCGGGGCCGACGATCTGCGCTTGCCCGTCGACGATCCAGCGGTACTCGTCGGGGAAGTCGTGGTCGCAGAAGATGACGGGCGTCGAGGTCACGCCCGCACGGTATCCGAGACCCGCGCAGCGGGCCCCTGCGCCGCGGGCAGGCAACGCAGGCGATTCCGACGGCGCGTTAGCGTCGGCGCATGCGATCGTTCACCGGCCGCGGCCTGCTGACCACGGCTGCGGTGGTGCTGGCCACCGTTGCCGGCGGTGCCCGCACGCCCGAGGCGCACGGCGAGGCAGCGCCCGTGTCCGTCGCCCTGGTGTGGCACATGCATCAGCCGCGCTACCCAATCGTCGATGGCGCCGTCAGCCGGCCGTGGGTCGCCGCCCACGCGACGAAGGACTACCTGGACATGGCCACGCGGGCCGCGGCATCGGGTGTGCCGGTGACGTTCAACCTGACCCCAAGCCTGCTCGTGCAGCTCGAGGAGTCGGCCAACGGCACGGTCGACACGTACCGCCGACACGCGGCGATCCCTGCCGACCAGCTCACCACCGCGCAGGCCGACTTCATCCGCGCCCGCTTCTTCGACACCAACTCCAAGATCATCGACCGCTTTGCGCGCTACCGCGAGCTGGCCGCCAAGGACCGCGCCGCGCTGACCACCGACGACCTGCGCGATCTACAGGTGCTGTGGCCGCTGTCGTGGTTCGACCCGACGTTCCTCGCCGCCGACCCGCTGAAAGCCCTGGTGACCAAGGGCCGCGGGTTCACCGAGGCCGACAAGCAGGTCGTCTTCGGCGAGCAGCAGCGCATCGTCGCGCAGGTGATCCCGACGTATGCCCGGCTGTGGAAGCAGGGCAAGATCGAGGTCACCACCACGCCGCTGGCACACCCGATCCTGCCGCTGATCGTCGACTCCGATCTGTTCCGCGCCTCGGATCCGCAAGGTGTCGCGCCGTCCGAACGGATCCGCGAGTACGCCGACGCCGAACAGCAGGTCGAACGTGGGCTGGACGTCGCCGAGCGGTTGCTCGGTCGCCGGCCGACCGGCATGTGGCCCGGCGAGGGCGCCGTCGCCCAGGAGACCGTCAAGATCTACGCCGACGCCGGTGTGCAGTGGATCGCATCCGGCGAGGACGTCCTCGCCCGCTCGCTGGGCATCGGCACGTTCGCGCGCGACGCGTCCGACACGGTGCTGCGCGCCGACGACCTGTACCGGCCCTACGGCGTGCAGCACCGCGCCGGCCAGCCAACGGTCGGGATCGTGTTCCGAGACACGCGCCTGTCGGACATGATCGGGTTCGAGTACTCCGGTCGGCCGGCGGCCGAGGCGGCCGACGACCTGATCGCCCGCCTGCAGCGGGCCCGCCAGCAGTTGGGCACGGCGAGCGGCCCGCACCTGGTGACCATCGTGCTCGACGGCGAGAACGCATGGGAGAACTACGCCGACGACGGCAACGAGTTCCTCGACGCGCTGTACCAGCGGCTCGGGCACACCGACGGGATCGTCGCCACCACGCCGTCGGCGTTCCTCGCCGCCCACCCCGACGCGGTCCGTCCGCTGCAACACCTGGCTGCGGGCTCGTGGATCGGCGGGACGCTGACCACATGGATCGGCGAACCCGAGGAGGCCAGCGCGTGGGACGCGCTGCGCACCACCAGGTTGGCGCTGCGGCGGGCCGAGCAGCAGGGCAGCGCCACCGCCGCGCAGCTGGCTACGGCGACCGACGCGATGCTGTGGGCCGAGGGCTCGGACTGGTTCTGGTGGTACGGCACCGACCAGGACTCGGGCGACGACGCCTACTTCGACGCCGCGTACCGCGAGCTGCTCGGCCAGGTCTACGACGCGATCGGCCGGCGCCGGCCGGAGTGGCTGAGGGTGCCGCTGGTGTCGACGCCGGCGCTGGTCGCCGGCGAGGACGGCCGGCTCGAGGGCGATGCCGGCGCGGTCGGCCTGGCCGTCGGCACCGCCGGCGTGCGCGTCAGCGCGCCGAACGGAACCGACGTCTATCTGGGCGCGCCGCGCTCGCCGCGGCGCGGCCGCGGACTGACCCTCGACGGCCGGGTCCTGGGATTCACCGCCACCAACCTGGTGCGCATCGCCGCCGACGGAACGGCCTGCCTCGCAGCCCTGCCGCCCGTCGGCGACGACCCGACCGACCCGTCCACCGCGGTCGACTGCGCGGCGTTGGCCGACGGGCTGGTCCCGCTGGCCGCCCTCGGTGGCCTGCAGCAGGGTGACCGGCTGCTCGTCCGTGCCGTCACACCGACGGCGATGACACCGTCGGCCCAGCCCGGCGCGGTCGTCGCACCCGACGTCGGCGGCGTCACGGCGATCGTCACCCTGAGCGATCCGGCGGGCGACGATCACGGCCCTGGTGCCACGACGTACCCGACCGACACGGTGTTCGTGCCGGGCTCGTTCGACCTGACCGGGTTCCAGTGGGGCGTCTCGGGCGATCAGGCGGTGTTCACCTTCGACGTCGCCGCACCGATCGTCAACCCGTGGAACTCGCCCGTCGGGCTGTCGCTGCAGACGTTCGACGTGTACGTCGACGCCGACGCGGCGACCGAGTCGGGGACGCCGACCGGCTCGGTGGACCTGCTCGGCGGGCGCGGCGCACACCTGGCCGACGGCCACGGTTGGGACGCAGCGCTGACGATCGAGGGCTGGGGGTCGAAGGTCGTGCGGGCCACGGCGGCGGGCCCGGTCACCGAGCACCCGACCATCGCCGTGTCGGTCGTCGGCGAACGCGGACGGGTCGTCGCCCGCGTTCCCCTCGCCGCGCTCGGCCTGTCCGGTGACCCGGCGACGTGGGCCGTCGGCGTCGCCGTGCTGTCGCAGGACGGCTACCCGTCGCCCGGTGTCGACCGCGTCCGCTACGTGGCGACGACCGCCCAGCAGTGGAAGCTGGGCGGCGGCGCGGCGACGCGGATCGTCGACGCGCTGGACCCCGAGCAGGGCCACCAGGAGACCCAGCTCGGTGCGTCGCCGCCGGTGATCAGCGTCTTCGCAGGCTGACGGCTGGGCCACCCCGCCCGGCGTGACCACCGTCCCACGAT
>CAZMHG010000104.1:0-4841 GCA_964565975.1 uncultured Ilumatobacteraceae bacterium
CGACACGGTGGTGGCCAGTGCCGGTGTGGGCGCGCATCCGGGCCAGGTGGCGTTCAACGGCTTGCTCCACATCGACCCTGCGCACTTCGACTTCGTCCAGTCGGTGAACCTGCGCGGCACGTTCCTGCTCGCCCAGGCGTGCGCGCAGCACATGGTTGCCACCGGCCAGCCCGGCTCGATCGTGACGATCGCGTCGATGGCCGCCAAGCGGCCGACCGCAGGCGCGTACTCGGTGTCCAAGGCCGCGGTGTGGATGCTCACCCGTTGCTTGGCCAACGAGCTCGGCCGCCACGCGATCCGGGTCAACGCGATCGGGCCCGGCTATGTCGAGACCGAGCTGTTCGACGGCATGGCGCGCAGCGGGGGCGGACCGACGGCCGAGGGTCAGGCGGCGTGGCGTGAGCAGCGCCGATCACAGGTCTCGCTCGGTTGGTTCCCCGAGCCGGTCGACGTCGCCGAGACGGCGTTGTTCCTGTGCAGCGACGCCGGGCGGACGTTCACCGGCTCGATCCTGCACCCCGACGGCGGCTATGTGTCGGTGTTCGGCGGCGGCTGAGCCGATGGGCCACTTCCTGGATCAGCTCGTCGGGTCGATGAGCGAGGGTGCCGACGGCAACCCCACCGTGGCGATGGTCGAGGCGGCCTTTGCCCATCACGGCTTGCCCTGGCGCTACGTGAACATGGAGGTGCCGCCGGCCGGCCTGGCCGCAGCCGTCGCCGGGGCGCGGGCGATGGGGTTCCGCGGCTTCAACTGCTCGGTCCCGCACAAGATCGCGGTGATCGATCACCTCGACTCGCTCGGCCGGTCGGCGGCATTGATCGGCGCGGTGAACACCGTGGTCCGCCACCCCGGGCCGGCCGGTGCCGACGTGTTCGTCGGCGAGAACACGGACGGGCGCGGCTTCGTCGCCTCGCTGGCCGACCTGGTGCCGCCCGCCGGCGTGCACGTCGCGATCCTCGGCGCCGGTGGTGCCGCCCGGGCGATCGCCGTGGAGCTGGCGTTGGCTGGGGCAGGCCGGCTGACGATCGCCAACCGCACCGTCGAGCGCGCCGCGGATCTGGCTGACACGATCCGCTCGGCGACGCCGTCCGCGGTCGACGTGGTGCGGTTCGAGGCAGGTTGGGCGGTCCCCGACGACGTGCATGTGCTGGTCAACGGCACGTCGATCGGGCTGTACGCCCCGGACGAGATGCCGCCGATCGACCCCGGCTCGCTGCGACCGGACCTGATCGTGGCCGACGTGGTGTTCAGCCCGGTCGACACCAGGCTGCTGCGCACTGCCGCGGCTGCCGGCTGCCGCACGCTCGGTGGCCTCGGCATGCTCGTCAACCAGGGCGCCGAGGCGATCCGCCTGTGGACCGGTGTCGACACCAACCGGGCGGTCCTGCGCACCGCGCTCGAGCAGGCCCTGGCCGTGGCCTGAGGCCGCGGCGTGCCGCGCGCTAGGGCCGCACGGACCAGGACTCGCGTTCGTTGAGCAGCTTCGGATCGAACCCGGCGAGCTGCTTGTACCTGGCGCTGATCGCGGCCAGCTCGTCGTGGCTGATCACGTCCTCCAGGCGCTCGAAGCCGTCCGGGGCGCGCTCGGCGACGATCTCCATGCTCTGCTCGGGCCCGGCCTGGCGGTTGGCCAGCACGATGCTCGCCGTGGCCGGGCGGCGGATCGCCTCGTAGGCGTCGAGCGCCGCCTCGACCTGGGCGACCGTCGAGGCCGGCCGCGTGGCCAATTCGCGGGCCAGGATGCGCGCGTCGAGGATCGCCTGCGACGCCCCGTTGGAACCGACCGGGTACATCGGGTGGGCAGCATCGCCGAGCAGGGTGACGTTGCCGCGGCGCCACGCCGGCAGCGGGTCGCGGTCGGCCATCGGGTAGACGAGCACCTCCTCGGCGGCACGGATCATCGCCGGCACGTCGAGCCAGTCGAAGTGAAAGCCACCGAAGTGCTCCATCGGCTCGTCCAACGGGACGGCTGCGTTCCAGTCCTGCTTGGGCATCGGCTGGCCCTCGCCGTTGTGCACCTCGGCCACCCAGTTGACGAGTTGGCGGCCGTCGGGCAGGTCCTGGATCGGGTAGACGACGACGCGCAGCCACAGGCGGCCGGCCATCGCCATCGTCCGGCCGTCGAGATACGGGTCCATCACCGTGGTCCCGCGCCACATCGTCACGCCGTTCCACAGCGGGGCGCCTTCGTTCGGGTAGATCCACTGGCGTGTCGCCGAGTGGATGCCGTCGCTGCCGAGGACGACGTCGAACTGGTCGGCGAGCTGCTGGGGGTGGTCGACTCGCGCCCCGAAGTGGAATCGATCGGCACCGATCCGTTGCCGGGCGCGGCTCGCCAGCGCGCCGAGCAGCCGGCCGCGGTGGATGCTCAGCTGCGGCCAGCGGTAGCCGGCGGCGACGCCCCGAGGCTCGCTCCAGATCAGCTGGCCGAAGCGGTTGTAGTAGCTCAGCTGACCGGTGTGCACGGCCAGCTCGGACAGCTCGTCCAGCAGACCCAGCTCGTCGAGCTCGCGTGATGCATGCGGCAGGATGTTGATCCCGACACCCAGCTCCCTGAGCTCGGGCGCGGCCTCGAACACCTCGATGTCCGTCAGCCCGGCGGCGTGCAGGGCCATCGCCGCGACACTGCCGCCGATGCCCCCACCGATGATCGCGATGCGCATTGCCCGGACCCTATTGCACGAGGCGTTCCGTGCTCCGAAACACGGAGTCGCGATCGGCGCGCCGCGGGTGTGACGATCGGGCCCGTGCCGGCGCCGTGGCCGGGCAGAAGGGACACAGTGATGAGCTTCGACGGTGAGGCGTTCGTTGACGAGATGCGCGACGAGTTGATCAGCAGCGGGCGCACGCTCGACCAGGCCGATTGGGTGAAGCGCGTCGAGCAGGGCGAGGCGACCAAGTACGACATGGTCGCCTGGGCCCGCCAGCACTACCACGGCGTGACGTACCACACCCGGCGGCTCCTGTCGGTCTGGGTCGGGCGAATCCCGTACGACATGACCGAGGGCGTGATCGAGAACATCTGCGAAGAGGTGCTCGGGACGACGTCCAAGAGCGGGTTCGGTCACCTGCACTGGCTGTTCGCGTTCACCCGCGCCCTCGGTGCGCCGGACGAGGTGATCACCGAAGCCGTGCCGAACACCGACGCGGTCGCCTGCGAAAGCTTCCTGTTCAACCTCGCCCACCAGCGGCCGTGGCACGAGCTGATGTTCGGCGGGATCCTGGCGATCGAGAACCAGATCCCCCCGGCGTACACGCGCGCCGTCGCCGGGTTCAAGGCCAACTACACCGACATCCTCCAGCCGGACGACTACGCCTTCCACACGATCCACATCACCGTCGACGAGGATCATGGTGGCCACGTCGGCCCGTTCGCCGAGCAACACCTGACGACCGACGAGCTGCGCCGCAGCGCGCGGGCGGCCTACTTCGCCGGCGCCGAACTGACCCGGCGTTCGTGGGACAGCCTCTCCGATTGCACCTGGTGAGCGGCGCGCCTGCGATGGTGCGGCACCGCCAACCGGGACGGCCCCAACTCTGGGGCTAGCCCCCTGTTTCGTACGGCGCGGTCGGCGTACGGTGCCGGGCCTCACGCCACAAGGAGGCAGGCAATGAACGAGATGGAAGATCCCGGCTTCCGGCTGGAGTCGGTGTCGAAGCTGCAGATCGAGGGTCTGCTGAACGAGCTCAACCGCCGGACGATGGTCGTCCCCCAGGACGCCCTCACCCACCTGGTCGCCCAGGGCGCGCTGGCCCGGCTGGCTGCCGGCGGGTGTTGCAAGCCTGACGGCGGCACGTGCTGCCCGAACAAGAAGATCGACGGCGGGCTCGGGGTCGTCCTGCCGCCGCAGCAGATCTTCGAGCCCTGACACCCGTGGGTGCGACCGCACTGCGAGAGCGCACGACATCACCGCGCCCGCGCACGACGGGCGACGAGCTGGTCGTCCGATACGCGCCCGAGGCGATGCTGGCGTACTTCCGGCGCAAGCTGCCGGACGTCGCCGACACGGACCGCGCGATCCGGATCGAAGAGGCCCTCAAGTTCCTGGTCATGGCGCACGAGTGCACCGGCTCGATCCCGGTCACCACCGACATCGACGACATCTGGCACCTCTGGATCCTGCAGACCGCGCAGTACGCCGAGCTGTGCCGGCAGCTGCCGAGCGGCGAGTTCCTGGACCACAGCTCGAACGACTACCTGGAGAGCTTCGACCCCGGCGTCCGCGAGCGCGATCAGCTGGACGAGGACGTGCGCATGGTCGCGCTGTACGTCCGCAACTTCGGGCCATTCCAGCCCGACCGGGTGCCGTACTGGCGGCTCGCCGCGCACCTCGTCGGCCGCCTCGGCTGGTCGGTCGACGAGCTCAACGAGTGGTTGGAGCCGGCGATCGCCGAGTGAGCCGTCCCGGCCCTGGCGGGGGAGCGGCGCAGCTCAGCCGTCGAGGCGTAGGCCGCTGACCGTCTCCACGGCGGACGTCGGCAGGCCCGGCGGGGCCTGGCCGTGGCGTAGTGCCGACAGGATCGTGGCGACGAACGCTCCGGCGAGCGCCTGTGCGGTGAGCGTCAGCGGCAACACCACCAGGACCATGATCACCGGTACGAGGCCGCCGAAGCGCGAGCCGCCGGGGCCCGACCCGTACAGGTCGAATGCGTCGGGGATCGCTGCGGCCAGCGCGGCGACGCCGCTGACCACCCACAACGCCGACCACGAGACGATGTCGGCGCCGAACGTCTTGCGCCAGGCGACGTACGAGATCGCCACTGCGCGTGGCATGCCGACGCCGTACACGGCCGCGGCGGGCACGGCCGCGTTCGATCCCTTTGCCCTCTGGGGTGCCTA
>CAZMHG010000104.1:4851-6829 GCA_964565975.1 uncultured Ilumatobacteraceae bacterium
GGCACGGCGTAGGACAGCGCGTACCCGACCACGAAGCTGGCCGCGCCGCGGGCCAGCGCAGCCGACGCGCTGGCCGACGCGGCATCGTCGAGCCACGCCGACAGTGCGGCGACCGCAACAAGACCAGGCGTCCGGCGCGCCAGGGTCGGGAACACGCGGCGCACGGCGACGTCCCGGCCGGCCCAGCGCTGCGTCAGCCACCACGCCGCGGCGAACTGCACGGCGAAGCTGCCGTACTGGCGCAGGGCGACGGCCCCCGGCCGGTTGCGCAGTGGTGCCAGCGAACCGTGGCGGCCGGTGAGGCGCCACAACGCCAGCACGCCGAGCGTCGCCAGCACGCCGACGGCGATCGTGTGCAGCAGGGCCTGCCCGTCGCGAAGCTGGCCGAGCAGCGCGCGAACGACACGGAAGCTGTCGGCGACGACGGACCGCTTCTGGCGAACCGCGTCCGGCAGCCGACGCAGCCGGTGCGCATGGCCGGGCGTTGACCGGCGGTCGTTCAGGACCAGATGGAGCGGCGAGGTTCGGGCGTCTTCACCACAGCACCGCCGAGCGTACCGATCGGCGTGATGCACAGACGGGTATCGGCAAACCTGCCGGGCTGGCCGTCGATCGGCAGCGCGACCTTCGACTCGCACTTGCCGCAGATGCCCTCCTGGCAGCCGCGCTTGGGCCGCACGTGCTCGGCGATCTCGCGGATCGCCTTCAACGAGGCCATCGTCGGATCGGCGACGATCGAGTACTCGACACCGTCGACCGTGAGGGTGGTGGTCACCGGCGGCTCGCCCGTGCCGGCGAACCCCCCGCCGTCGACCACCGTGCGCGCCGGCGCCGGCCCGGTGGCCGCGCCGTTGGGTTGCGACGTCACCACTTCCACCAACTCGGCGTGACCATCGTGGGGATCTCGATCTCCAGGCCCCTGCCGCGGTAGGTGAGCACGGCGTGCTCCTTGTCCTCGTAGACCTTGATCCGTACGTCCTCGGTGTTGTTCGGCTCGCCTGGGTCGTGGCCCACGGCCGACGCGGCAACGGCGCGGATCGGGCCGGAGTGGCCGCACATGTAGATCGCCGTGTGCTCCGGGCTGCTGGCGATCACGTCGAGGATCGCGTGCCAATGCCGGCGGACCGCGCTCATCGGCGGCTCGATGTAGAACAGCGGCTGGGTGAGCCACACCGTGATCGGATCGCCGCCGCCCTGGAGGACGCGGAAGAAGCGGTTCATCTCCGTGATCCAGCCGGGGCGATCGCCACCGCCGAAGCGCTGGTAGTTCTCGTGTACCTCGGCGAACTCCTGGAACGCCGCGGTGACGTCCACCTCGCGGCCGCCGGCCCACACCTGGAAGTTGCGGAAGTCGACGTGCGGGAACGGCTCCTGGACGTCGACGTCACGGATGCCGTAGCGGCTCAACGCCTGCAGCACGCCGTCGCGCACGCCGTGGGCGGTCTCGGTCGCCCGGGCCGTGTCGGCGTGCGGGAACCGCACCGTCATCCCTTCCTTCAGGCTCTTGGCCAGGTCCTGGCCCTTGCGGTGGGCCTGCCACTTGCCGAGCGGGGTCAGCCCGCCGTCGGTGTAGTACCCCTGGGTCTGGCCGTGGCGGATGAGCCGCACGTCGATCGAGGTGCTGATCCGGTGACGGAACTGACTGGGGAACTGCTCGCGCGGCGAGACCGTCTCGCGGGCGAACTCCTCGGTGCGCCCGGGCGGCGCGTCGGCGCGGTCGAGCTCTTCCAGTGCCCGCAACGTGGCCCGCTGGCGTGCCCGCAGGACGAACGCCGGGACCTCGTTCGGTTCGGCCTCGCGCGGCCGCTCGATCGGCTCGACGCGGCGCCGCTCGTACTTCGACAGATAGGCGGGAGCGTCGTCGCGCGTGATGCTGCTCATCGTCGGCCCGGCTGGCTCAGGTGTACACGGACACGAACGAGTCGACGACGCGGTTCTCGTAGTAGAACAGCGCCTTGCCGAACTGGTCCTCGGTCCA
>CAZMHG010000104.1:6839-8256 GCA_964565975.1 uncultured Ilumatobacteraceae bacterium
GTAGGTCTTGTACCCGCCGCTGAACACCTCGTTGCGGTTGCCGACCGGGTCGAAGAAGTAGATCGTGTGGCCGCGGGTGATCCCGTGTCGGGTGGGTCCGATGTCGATGTCGATGCCGTTCATCCGCAGGGTGTCGGCGGCGCGCCCGACGTCGGACCAGCTGTCCAGCCAGAACGCGAAGTGGTGCAGGCCGCCGTTGGCGCCGCGGGTGAACGCCACGTCGTGCGGTTGGCGGCTGCGCTCGAAGAACACCACCAGCTGGTAACCCTCATTGCTGACGAGTTGCTCGGTGAGCCGGAAGCCGAGTGCCTCCTGCATGAAGTGCGCCGCGTCGGGCACGTTCTCGGTCGTCAACAGCGTGTGATCGAGCCGCGGCGGGGCGATGCCGACCAGGTCCATCGGCATCGGCGGCGGGTTGAACAGCGGCAGCCCGTTGCCGACCTTCTCCTTCTTGGCGAAGATCTCCATCGTGTGCCCCGTGGGGCTGTCGAACCGGATCGCGTCGCCCATCGCCAGACGGGTACCGGCCGGGATGCGCTCGACGGTGCAGCCGTAGCGCTCGAGGACGGTCTCGTACTCCTCCAGGTCGTCGACGTCCTCGGTCTTGAACGCCAGATGGTCGAGGCCGTAGCGGTTCGACGCCATCAGCACCACGGAGTGGTGATCCTGCTCGTCCCAGCCCTTGAGGTACACCTTGCCGTCCTCGCGCGCGACCTCTTTCAGGCCGAGCACCTCGGTGTAGTACGCGGCGCACAGCTCGAGGTCGGGTGTGCGGACCTGAACATGACCCAGTCGGAAGATTGCCATGGGCACATTGTCCACCTCGCGTGTGCTCGCGTCCTGCGATCTGTTCCGTGCACGGGAACGAACCCCGCGGCCCCGAGCCGGTTCCCGCGCCGGGCGCGATGGCTACAGTTCCCGCCCAATGGGCGACACGGCGATTGCAGTTCGGGACCTGTGGAAGGTGTACGGCCCGCGGCCCGAGCGCATTGTCGGCGCGCCCGAGGCCGACCTGCCGCGCCGCGAGCTGCAGGCGCGCACGGGCAACGTGATCGCGATGCGCGACATCAGCTGCGACATCGAGCGCGGCGAGGTCTTCGTCGTGATGGGCCTGTCCGGCAGCGGCAAGTCGACGCTGATCCGCTGCCTCACCCGGCTCATCGAACCCACGTCGGGCACGGTGCGGATCGGCGACACCGACGTCACCAGGGCCTCGCCCTCGGCCCTGCTCGACCTGCGCCGCAACCGGGTCTCGATGGTCTTCCAGCACTTCGGGCTGCTGCCGCATCGCACCCTGCTGGACAACGTCGCCTTCGGCCTGGAGGTGCGCGGCATGGACAAGACCCGCCGTCGCGATGCCGCGGCGCAGATGCTCACCCTTGTCGGGCTGGACGGCATGGGCCAGCGCAAGCCGCAC
>CAZMHG010000105.1:0-8234 GCA_964565975.1 uncultured Ilumatobacteraceae bacterium
CGGTGATCCGTCCGGCAGCGTTGTGCCAGCGGCGATCGCGCAGGATCGCCACGGCATCCTCGTACCGCCACACCGAGTAGCTGAACATCGCCTTGGCCAGCCACCCGTCGGGCCGCCGCCGGGCCGCGTCGTAGCGCTCCGATGCGGTGGCCATCGCCAGCACCGGCAGATCGAGCTCGCGCACGTCCGTCGCCACGGCGGTCACGTTAGGTGGGTACGCGCCCGGCCCTCCCACCCGACCTCCACGCCGGGACAGGCGCGTTGCGATGGGATCGTGACCCCTGGCGCGCCATAGGGTCGCGGCGGGTCACGGTCCCGGGAGGCAGCATGAGAGTTCAGGGCAAGGTGGCCTTCGTCACCGGCGCAGCACGAGGCCAGGGGCGGGCCTTCGCCGTCGCCCTCGCCGCAGAGGGTGCCGACGTGGTGGTCTCCGACATCTGCGCGCCGGTCGCCGGCAACGCGATCCCCGCGTCGACCCCCCAGGATCTGGACGAGACGGTCGCCGCCGTCGAAGCCGCCCGGCCAGGGACCCGCGTCATCGCCCGCCATGTCGACGTCCGCAACCCAGCGGCGCTCGGCGCGCTCGCCCAGGACGCCGTCGACCGGCTCGGTGCGATCGACGTCGTGGTGGCCAACGCCGGGATCCTCAACTACGCCGAGTTCGGCGACTACACGCTGGAGATGTTCCAGGCGTGCATCGACACCAACCTGACCGGGGTGTTCAACACCTGCTCGGCGACGATCCCGCACATGCTGCGCGCCGGCAAGGGCGGCTCGGTGATCATGATCAGCTCGTCGGCCGGCCTGAAAGGGCAAGCCTTCACCCAGGGCTACACCGCGGCGAAGCACGGCGTCGTCGGGCTGTGCCGGGCGCTGTCGGTCGAGCTCGGCGAGTACAACATCCGGGTCAACTCGATCCACCCTGCCGGTGTGGCGACCCCGATGGGCACGGCCCCTGGACTGTTCCCGCTGATCCAGAAGCACGCGACGACCATCGGCCCGACGTTCATGAACTCGCTGCCGGTGATGATGATGGAACCACAGGACGTCGCCCACGCGGTGGTGTATCTCGCCAGCGAGGAAGCCAAGTTCGTCACCGGGTTGCAGATGAAGGTCGACGCCGGTCTCGCCGGGCGCTGACACGGCACGCGCCCCGGCGCCCACGCCGCGCACACCGCACGGGACGGCGCAGTACGCTCGGCCGCTCGGCACGAACGGAGGCGCCATGGCCAGGGTCAGCACCTATCTCAACTTCCAGGGCAACACGGCGGAAGCCTTCGAGTTCTACAAGTCGGTGTTCGGCACCGAGTACTCGATGCCGCCGATGCGGATGGGCGACGTGCCGGCCGACCCGGGCATGCCCGAGCTGTCCGACGCCGACAAGCAGTTGATCATGCACGTCGAGCTGCCGATCCTGGCCGGCCACGTGCTGATGGCCACGGACATGATCGAGTCGATGGGCCACTCGTTGCAGATCGGCAACAACACGACGATCAACCTCGAGCCCGACACCCGCGCCGAGACGCAACGGCTGTTCGACGCACTGTCCGACGGCGGCAGCGACATCGCCCCGCTGATCGACCAGTTCTGGGGCGCTCAGTGGGGTTGTTGCCTCGACCGCTACGGCGTCCGCTGGATGTTCAACTGCTACGAGCCGGTGAGCTGAACGACGCGCTCTGCGGCGTGCACGGTGGACACCGGCCTGCCGAGCGCGACGTGCACCGCGTCCCTGGCGGTCGGCGCGTCGGCCATGTCGCGCAGCAGCCGGGGAAAACCGCCGAGGGCGGTGGCCAGCACGCCGTCTGACACCGGCGGGTCGGTGATGCCGAACACGACAGGTTCGGACTCGCGCTGGTAGGTGCCGAACAGCCGGTCCCAGATCATCGTCCACCCACCGAAGTTGCGGTCGAGGTAGCGCCTGTTGCTGCCGTGGTGGACCCGATGGTTCGACGGCGTCGAGAGCCACGGGTCGAGCCACCGCAGTCGCCCGATGACCTGCGTGTGCTGCAGCTGGAAGTAGATCAGCGAGACGACGGCCAGCGGGGCGTAGACCTCGATCGGGAACCCCAGCAGCGGCGCCCACAGCGTGGACAGCGGCTGGTAGAGGGCCTCGATCGGCGACAACCGGGCCGCGTTGACCATGCTGAAGTCGGTCGGCGAGTGATGCACGGAGTGCGCCGACCACAGCACCCGGAAGCGGTGCTCGGCGCGGTGCACCCAGTAGCTGAAGAAGTCGTCGAGCAGGACGAACCCGATCCACGTCAGCGGGTTCGCCACGGAGAACTGCCACAGCGCGAAGTTGGAGAAGAACCAGAACGCCAGCGCGCCGACGGCCAACTGCGACACGCCGGCGGTGGAGTAGGCCATCGTGCCGACGGCCAGCGACACCCCGGTCTCGCGCAGGTTGACGGCCATCTTGCGATGCCGGCGCAGCACGAGTTCGGCGACGAGGAGTGACACTCCCACGACCACCAGTGCGACATATGAACGGCTCATTGGCCCTCGCCCCCAGAGCGATGACGTGTAAAAGGATCTGTCCCGCCTACATTTCTAGCTGCTCAGACACCATCGAGTACGAGCGAATACGCGTTTCCGGGTCGTGGGCGACCGTGGTGATCATCAACTCGTCGGCCCCGGTGCGATCGACCAGGTCGGCCAGACCGGCCCGGACGGTGGCCGGATCGCCGACGACGTGGTTGCGCCCCCAACTCCGGGCGACCTCGGCCTCCATCGGCGTGAACTCGTGCCCCGCGGCTTCCTCGGGCGTCGGGTACAGGCCGGGGCGACCCTGGCGGAGACGGGCCATCGCCAGCGCCGAGGGCCTGGCCAGGTACTGGGCTTCGTCGGTGGTCGGTGCGCACAGGCAGTTCACGCCGAGCATCACGTACGGCTGGGCCAGCAGCGCCGAGGGCTGGAAGTACTCGCGATAGACGCGCACGGCGGCGTCGGTGTTGTGCCCGGAGAAGTGGTGGGCGAACGAGAACGGCAGGCCCAACTGGCCGGCGAGGTGGGCGCTGAAGTCGCTCGAGCCGAGCAGCCACAGCTGCGGTCGGAACCCGGCGCCCGGTGTCGCGGTCACCGCACCCCTGCCGAAGTCGGCCGGGCCGCTGAAGTAGGCCATCAGCTCGCGCAGCGAGCGCGGGAACTCGTCGGCCGACTCGGCCTCAAACGTCCGGCGCAGCACGGCCATCGTCAGCTGGTCGGTGCCAGGGGCACGGCCGAGGCCGAGGTCGATCCGACCGGGGTGCAGCGCTTCGAGCATGCCGAACTGCTCGGCGATGACGAGCGGCGAGTGGTTTGGCAACATCACCCCACCGGACCCGAGGCGGATGGTGCTGCTGTGCGCCGCGAGGTGGGCGATCAGTACGGCGGGCGCAGAACTGGCGATGCCCGGCATGTTGTGGTGCTCGGCCACCCAGTAGCGGTGGAACCCGGCTGCCTCGCACAACTGGACGAGCCGGGTCGACGTGGCCAGGGCGTCGGCAGCCGTGTACCCAACGCCGACGGGCGCCAGGTCGAGGACCGAGTAACGAGTGCTCATCCGCCCATCCAATCGGATGGGTGTCACGATCCTGCCGCCGATCGGCCGATCGGCGCACGGCGGGTCAGACGGTCGCCGCTCCGGTCATGATCGCCACTGCTTCGGACATCGTGTGCGACGTGGGCGTGATCACCCCGGCCCGGCGGCCGAGGCGCTGGACGTGGATCCGGTCGGCAACCTCGAACACGTGCGGCATGTTGTGGCTGATCAACACGACGGGCAGCCCGCGGTCACGCAGGTCGCGGATCATCTGCAGCACCTGGCCGGACTCGCGCACGCCGAGCGCGGCGGTCGGCTCGTCGAGGATGATCACCTTGCTGCCGAACGCCGCGGCGCGGGCCACGGCGACCGCCTGACGCTGCCCGCCCGACAGGCTTTCGACCGCCTGGCTGATGTCCTGCAGCGTGCCGATGCCGAGCGAGTCGAGCGCGGCCTTGGCGTCGCGGTTCATCCCCGACTTGTCCATGAACCGCAGGAGCGCGCCCATCGGGCCCGGCTTCAGCCGCTCACGCCCGAGGAACATGTTCCGGGCGATGTCCAGCGCCGGAGCCACGGCCAGGGTTTGGTACACGGTCTCGATACCCGCATGACGGGCGTCCTGCGGACGCTTGAAGTGGACGGCCTGCCCGTCGAGGCGGATCTCGCCCTCGTCGGGCACCATCGCCCCGGACAGGCACTTGATCAGCGACGACTTGCCGGCACCGTTGTCGCCGATCACCGCGAGCACTTCGCCGGGCAGCAGTTCGAAGTCGGAACCTTCGAGCGCGGTGACCTTGCCGAACCGCTTGGTCAGGCCGACGGCCGACAGGACGGGTTCTACGGAGAGATCGGGTGATGTGGTCACTTGCCGGCCCTCCTGATCCACTGGTCGAGCGTGACGGCCACCAGGATCAGCGTGCCGATGGCGAAGGTCTGCCAGTACACGTCGACCTCGGCGAGCTTCAGGCCGAGGCTGAAGGCGGTGACGATGAACGCCCCGACGAGCGTGCCCGAGACCCGGCCACGACCGCCGAACAGGCTGGTGCCGCCGATCACCACGGCAGTGATCGATTCGAGGTTGATGTCCTTCGCGGCGTTGGAGCTGGCCGAGTGCGAACGGCCGATCTGGACCCAGCCGCCGATGGCGTAGATCACGCCGGCGACCATGTACACGCTGACCAGGACGCGGTTGACGTCGATGCCGGCCAGTCGGGCGGCTTCCTTGTCGTCACCGGTGGCGTACACGTGGCTGCCCCACCGGGTGTTGGACATGACCATCGTGAACACCACGTACAGCGCCAGGGCGACGACCACGCCGTAGGTCAGCTGGACGCCGAAGATCTTGAAGTAGTTGCCGGTCCAGGACAGCAGGCTGGGCAGCTTGCCGGAGTCGATCACCCGTGCCTGGCCGTAGGTCAGGCCGAGCGACTGGAAGATGTAGAAGGTGCCGAGCGTGACGATGAACGGCGGTAGCCCGACCTTGGTCACCAACCCGCCGTGGAACGCACCGAGGGCCATGCCGACCACCGCGCCGGCAACGAGACCGAGCCAACCGGGCCACCCCTGGTCGAGGCACACCTTGGCCATCACCAGGTGGGTGAGGATCATCGCCGTGCCGACGGCGAGGTCGACGCCGGCGGTGAGGATGATCAACGTCTGGCCAAGTGCCAGTGTCGCCAGCACGGCAGTCTGCTGGAAGATGATCCCGATCGTCGCCGCGGCGAGGAACCGATGGTTGAGGATCCAGAAGACGAAGCTGGCGATGATCAGCACAGCCAGCGGGCTGACCACCGGGTAGCGGTGCAGGAACCGCTGGATCCGTTGCAGCACTCCCGTTTGCTGTGTGAACGCGTCGCTGGCTTCCTCGATGACGGGCGCTGTGGCTTCCATCGTTCCCCCGGTACGAATCGTGGACTGAACTGTAGACAGATGGCGATGGGGCGGCCGACGTGCCGGCCGCCCCATTCGCTGTTGCGGTGTGTGGTTGACGCAGCCCGAGCGGGCTGCGCTGGGCTAGCTCAGGCGCCGCCCCAGCAGCTCTTCTGGCCGTCGGCGACGCTGATCGACGCAACACCGTCGACCGGCTTGTCGGTGACCAGCTGCACGCCGGTGTTGAAGAAGTCGAGACCGTCGGTCACCGTGGGCTTCGCGCCACCCTCGGCGAGGGCCTTGATCGCCTGGATGCCGAGCGAGGCCATCTTGCCGGGGTACTGCTGGGCCGTGGCGCCGATCACGCCGGAGGCGACCAGCTCGAGGCCGGGGCTGCACCCGCCGTCGACGGACACGATGGTCACGCCGTCGGCCTTGCCGGCAGCCTTGAGTGCGTCCTCGGCACCCTGCGCGGCGGGCTCGTTGATCGTGTAGACGACGTTGATGTCGCTGTTCTTGGCCAGGCAGTTCTCCATCGCGGTCTTCCCACCGTCGGCGGCGCCGTTGGTCGGCTCGTGGCAGACGATGGTGTAGTCCCCACCGGAGTACTTGCCCTCGGCCGGCTCCTTGCCGTTGCCGGTCAGGTCTTCCTTCTCGACGATGCCCATGCCGTTCAAGAAGCCCTGGTCACGAGCGGTGTCGACGCGCACGACCTTGTCGTTGAACAGGTCGAGCATCGCGATCACGGCCTTCTTGCCGGCGATCGTCTTGGCCGTCCACTGGCCGATCAGCTGGCCGGCGAGGTAGTTGTCGGTGGCGAAGGTGATGTCGACCGAGTCCGGCACGCCAGGAGGCGTGTCGAGGGCGATGACGAACAGGCCTGCCTGGCGCGCGGCCTGCAGCGCCGGGACCACGTCGTCGGCCGACGGCGTGATCAGGATGCCCTTGTCGCCGTTGGCGACCGCGGCCTCGATGGCCGAGATCTGGGCGGCGACGTCGCCGTCCTCCTTGCCGGCGGCGACGGTGAGCTTGACGCCGTCCTTGTCGGCCTCGGCCTGCGCGTCCTTGGCCATCGATACGAAGAACGGGTTCGACGTGTTCTTCAGGATCAGCGACACACCGATCGTGGCGCCGGTGCTGCCACCGGTGCCGGCGGTCGTGGCCGCGGTGGTGCCGGCGGTGGCCGCCGTGGTCCCCGAGGTTGCGTGCGTCGATGCAGCGGTCGCCAGCGTGCCGGCGAGGATGGCCGTCGCCACGCCGAACCGAGCGGAACGGGTCTTGAGCATGGATTCCCCCCATGTGAGTGTTGCGCCGACGGGTTCGCCGGCTGGTTGACAACGTTGTCAGACATAGTGTCACGAGTCACTCCGGTGCGCAAGGGGAATCTCGCGAATCTGTACGTCAGGTGGCCGACCGAGCACGGCAGGCGGTGTCAACGCCGGTGACACCGCACTTGACATCGTTGTCATCTGCTCGGAAGCATCACGTCTGCTCTTGACATCGTTGTCAAGGGATCGGATGATGGGCCATGCTCCCCAACGCGCCCCCGCCGCGCCGGCCGACGATCCGCGATGTCGCCCGGCTGGCCGGCGTCAGCCTGAAGAGCGTGTCGCGGGTGGTCAACCACGAGCCCAGCGTCTCGGCCGTGCTCACCGAACGCGTCGAACGGGCGATCGCCGAGCTCGGCTACCACCCGGACGAGCGGGCCAGAAACCTGCGACGTACCGACGCCCGGCCGAGCTCGATCGGCTTCGTCGCGGTCGACGTCGCCAACCCGTTCTTCTCGGCGATCCTGCGCGGGCTGGAAGAGGTCGCCCGCGAACGTGACTGCCTGGTGCTCGCCGGCAGCACCGACGGCGACCCGGGACGCCAGGCCGAGCTGATCAACACGTTCGTCAGCCGCCGCGTCGCCGGGTTGGCCGTCGTGCCGTCCGGTGCCGACCTCGGGCCGCTCACCGCGGAGTCCGTCCGCGGCACACCCGTCGTGTTCGTCGACCGCGAGCCCCCCGGCGACGAGCACGCCGCCGACGTCGTGCGCACCGACCACCGCGAGGGGTCGCGGCTGATCACCAGCCACCTGATCGCCCGTGGCCACCGCCAGATCGCCTTCGTCGGCGCCGACCCGATGGTGCACTCGCTCGAGCTGCGCGTCGCCGGCTTCCGTGACGCGCACGACGAGGCCGGGCTGACCGTCGACGACCAGTTGATCCTGGAAGGTGTGCGCTCCCCCGCCGAATGGCGCACCCAGCTGCGTGACTGGCTGTCCGCCGGCACGCCGCGCCCCACCGCACTGGTGACCGGGATGAACTACGCCACGATGGGCGCGGTCCGTGCGTTGCGTGATCTCGGGCTGCAACATCGCGTCGCGCTGATCGGGTTCGACGACTTCGAGTTCAGCGACGTCGTCGAACCGGGCATCTCGGTGACGCCGCAGGATCCGGTGCTGCTCGGCCGGCGCGCCGCGGAGCTGCTGTTCCGACGGTTGGACGGCGAGACCGGTCCGCCGGCGCACGTCCTGCTGGCCAGCACGATCGTCGCCCGCGGTTCGGGCGAGATTCCCGGCCCGCACGACCGACCGCCGATCGCCGGCGCGGCGCGCTGACCGCGCCGGGCGACCCCGTGCCGCGGCGCCCGACGAATCAGCCGAGGACGCTGTTGGTGGTGCTCAACCGCTCACGCCGGCGGCTGAAGGCGCCGAGATTGATCGGTTGGCCGGTGAACGGTCCGGTGACCACGACCGGGTCGGTGTCGTGGTCGTGCCCGGATTCGCACGCCGCAGCCAGCTCGGCGATCAGCACGCCGACCATAGGAGCGTTCTTGAACTGGTTCCCGCTGGTGCCGATCG
>CAZMHG010000106.1:0-8139 GCA_964565975.1 uncultured Ilumatobacteraceae bacterium
GAACAGCCCTGTCGGACCCGCTGGACCTCGTCCCACAGCCATCGGTCGCCGATCTCTGCGCCGGCCGAGGCGGCGAAGTGGGTGCCGTCGGGACGCGTGGACGCGGCCATCCCCGAGCTCGCCAACCATGCCCGCAGGTCGATCATCGAGTCGACCAATCCGGCGCGGTGCAGCCGGACGATCGCGCCCTGCACGACGGCTTGGCTGCCGTCGGTGAAGCTCTCCTCGTCGCGCACCGCACCCCCCGTCTGCTGCAACCGGGCAACCGGCGGCACGACCCACGCGATGCACCTCGCACCCGCGGCGCGCAACGCGCTGACGTACGCCGCGTAGTCCGCGGCGATCCGCGCCCGGTAGGCCGGGTCGGTCGGCCGCAACCACCTGGTGCCGTGGTCCCAGGTTCGTGTCCAGGTGTCGGCGAGACTGACGAGGATCACCACCACGTCGGGCGACGAGCGCCGCACATCGCCCAGCGCCCGATGCCAGATCAGGTCCGGGCAGGTGATCTGCAGGGCCGAGTCGAGGACCGGATCCTGCAGGTCTCCCCCGCGCACGATCCCACATGCGCCCGACGCCTCGACGTCGAGATAGGCACGTGGATTGCGAACCAGCGACTGGACCAGCCCGGCCCCGAGCGACGCGGCCGTCGAGTCGCCGATCAGCAGCACGGATGGTCGTTCCACGATCGGCGCGACGCCTTTCGTCGCTGGATCGTCGCCCGGCGACGTCGACCTCGGCGGCGTGTTGGAGGTGGGGACCGAGCTCGCCATGGTCACCGCGGGTCGCGGAACGGTCGCGCGCGTCGGCACCGTCAAGGCTGGCGACATCGAGACCGGTGGCACCGTCAAGTCCGGCCGGACTGTCGAGTCCGCCGGGACAGTCGAGTCCGCCGGGGCAGTCGAGACCGGCGGCACCGTCAAGACCGGCGACATCGAGTCCGCCGGGACGCTCGAGGCCGGTGAGGTCGAGGCCGGCGGCACCGTCGAGGCCGCCGTCGGGACCGCCGTGGGCGCCGTCGAGGCCGTCGTCGCGCGGGCGGCGCGCGGCACCGTGCGGATCGAAGGCGCGATCGGGTGCGCGGTGGCCGCCGACGGTTCGACCGCGTGGTTCGGGCGGGCCGGGATCGCCACGGCGGCAGCGCTGACGCGGTCGATCGCCTGCGAGGCGAGCACGACCCGGTCGGCCGCCGGCATCGTCCAGGCCAGCACGCCGAGCACGCTGCCGGCCACCGCTGCGGCGGTCAGCGCCGGGCGATGCGGCCAGCGCCGGTCGCGGATCGGTCGCTCGATCCAGCGTGCCGACCACCAGGCGACGGCCGCAACGGCCGCAACCCGCAGCGCAGCCAGCGGTACGCCGCGCAGGCCGGTCAGGTCTCGGTCGAGGACCAGGAAGATCGGCCAGTGATACAGGTAGATGCCGTAGCTGCGCTGTCCGACGGCGACCAGGGGCCGGGCCGCGAGGACTGCTCGCAGCGGGCCGGGCACCAGGCACCCGGCGACCGCCAGCGCCGAGACTGCGGCGAACAGCGGCAGCCCGCCGGCGTACGGCCATGCGGCCTCCGTCGAACCGGTGACGATCGCCAGCACCACGATCGCGACCGCCGCCAGCAGCCCAGGTCCGGCGAGCCCGCGGGGTGCACCGACGCGGCGGACGACGACGGCCAACACCACGCCGGTCGCCACCTCGCCGGCGCGCAGTGGCGTCGCCAGATAGCGCGCGTTGGCCGACACCCACCCGCGTGACAGGACCGGCAGCAACCAGGCGGCAACGGCCAGCGCCGCGCCGCAAGCCCAGACGAGCGCTGTTCTGCGGCCCTGGGTCGCCGAACTGCCACGCCGCGCCCAGCGACGCAGGCCCAGGCCGGCAACGACGACCAACACCAGGCCGACGTACAACTGCTCCTCGACCGCCAACGACCAGAAGTGGTCGAGCGGGCCGCCGTTCACCGTGGCGCTGCCGGGAGCGAACGCTCGGGCATACGAGTCGCCGGTGTGTAGCGCCCGCCAGTTCCACAGCTGTCCCGCGGCCCACAGCACGTTGACCCGATCGCCGAGCCCACGGCGCAGGCCACTGGACAGGTGGGCCAACAACACCACCCCGACCAGGCAGATCAACTGCGCCGGCAGCAGCCGGCGCACCCGTCGGCCGGCGAACCGGCGCCACGAGACGCTGCCACGATCGCCGATCTCGGCGAGCAGCAGCGACGCGATCAGGAACCCGGACAGGGTGAAGAACACCGAGACGCCCAGGTACCCACCGGACACCTGGGTGATGCCCAGGTGGTACAGCAGGACGAGCACGATGGCGACGGCTCGGAGCCCGTCCAGGGCGGGTTGATGGCCCAGCCGATCACCTGGCTGGACGCCACGGGCGACCTGCGTGGATGCCGGTCCCGCGCTCAAGCAGCCGACGGTAGCGCTGGGTCGCCGTGGGAGCGGGCATCCCCCGGCGCACATCCGGCGCCGGGGGAGATCCGTCTACGGATAGATGTGGATCTCGACCCGGCCCTGGGCGACGAGGTTGCCTTCGGACCCGGTGACGAGGCGCTTCCACAACGACTTGGCGACCCAGTAGTACTGGCGGACGCAGCCGTGGGAGTCGTACCACCCGCCGACGTGCGGGTAGGCGTGTAGGCCCTGGCCGCCGTAGAAGCGGATGAAGTACTCGAGGCCGCTGTAGGAGTAGCGCATCGTCTGGTACGGGATGAAGTGACCCATTTTGGTGATCGAGTCGTGCGCGCCGGTGTCTACCCGGGATGTGGTCACGGTGTAGGGCCCGAGGATGATCGAACCGACCGAGCCGTTCGACACGCGGCGCAACGAGCCCGTTTGGGACGAGATGTCGATGCAGATGATGTACCTCGCCCGCCCGGACCAGGACGAGCACCCACCCTTGGCGGAAGCCGAGTTGGCGTTCACGCCGAGGCCAAGGACGCACAACATCGAGATCAAGATGATCCGCCCGATTCGCTTCACGATTCCTCCTCCGTCGACGATGCTCTCGTCGTGTCTCGTGCTACAGACTCCTGAGGAGTCACGTTCGTTCCAGGATTTCTTCGCCGGACGGACAATTCGCGACGGGGTCATGATCGACCGAAGGGCACGGGGAGCCTACGCGGGCCCGCGCGCGCCGACAAGGGGCCACCACGGACCGCGCGAAATCGTGACCGAATCGTCATGTCCCGCGGCACGGAGCAGACCGGGGGATCGGGGCTCACGACTCCTGATGGCGGAAGAGCACCTTGTCGAGGAGCGCGAACTGGAAGATCCACAACGTGCCGAAGGTGATCGCGTTGGCCCCGAGCAGCACAACGGTGCGGGCCGCGCCGGCCACGCCGTGGCTGTCCGTCCAGCGTCCGGCGGCACTCACCGCGATGGTCGACAGGACGAGACCGGCGAACGACAGCACGCAGAACGGCAGGATCTGGGCGGACACCGAGCGTCGGTCGCGGCGGCCCCACACCCACCGGCGGTTCAGCTCGAACGACGGGATCGTGCCAATGCCGGTGGCGACGACGTTGGCGGGACCCGGCGACAACGTGTGCGTGGCGACCAGCAGGCACAGCGCGGTGAAGGTGACCACCGTGGCGATCACCGAGACGGCCGAGTAGCGCAGCAGTTGGGCGATTCGTCCACGCGCCGGTCTCCTGGCGTGTGCCGGCATGCTCGGGAGCAGGTCGGTCAGGTCTCCGGTGGCCGCGCCGCTCGTCCTGCGGGCAGGGGCGTCGGCCAGCGAGATCGTGCTCATCGCCTGACCCTGCGTCCGCTGCCGGCCCGGTCGAGCGCTGCACGGTTGAGCAGGGCCAGCTTGGCCAGCGTGCCGACTGCGTTGACCACCGTCAGCAGGGCGACCAGCGCCCAGGACGACTCGATGCCGGTGGCCACCGCAGCGGCGACGGCGATCAGGTTGACGGCGAAGGGCAGCGTCGCCGCCGGCCACAGCCGGGCACGGTTCAGCGCTCGCCCGCGCCGGCCGCGCAGGGCGGACGTCAGCCGCCGGTGCGCGGCGACGTTGGCCATCGTGCAGGCGGCGAAGGCGACGATGTCGGCTCCCACGGTGCCGAGCGTCCCGCGAAGCGCGAGGAACAGCAACGAGAACACGACGGTGGACACCGCGCCGATCGAGGCGAAGCGGACCAGCTGCTCGGCGAGGGGACGGATCCCCGGCGAGTTCGTGTCGTCGGTCTCGGCGCACTGCGGTGCTCGCGGGCGGCGAAGCATCCGCCACACGCCGCGCAGGTCGTCGGTCGCGGTCGAAACGACATGGACGCGTGAGTCGGGATCATCCGACCAGTCGACGGGCACTTCGTGGATCCGCATCCCGGCCCGTTCGGCAAGGACCAGCATCTCGGTGTCGAAGAACCAGCCGTTGTCGACGATCTGCGGCAGCAGCAACTTGGCCGCGTCCGCTCGGATCGCCTTGAAGCCGCACTGCGCGTCGGAGAACCCGGCGTGCAACGTGGCCCGCAGGATGAGGTTGTACGAGCGCGAGATCGCCTCCCGCTTGGGCCCGCGGGCGACCCGCGACCCGGCCGCCAGGCGGGTGCCGATCGCCACGTCGCTGTGATCCGAGACGAGCGGGGCGACCAGCGGGAGCAAGGCGCGCAGGTCGGTGGACAGGTCGACGTCCATGTAGGCGACAACCGGCGATTCGCTGTGCCACCACACGGCGCGCAACGCACGGCCACGTCCCTTGGCGTCAAGGTGTGCGGCACGTACGCCGCGGACACGGTGGGCCAGCGAGGTGGCGATGTCCCACGTGCGGTCGGTCGAGGCGTTGTCGGCGATGGTGATGACCCACGACAGGGGGAACTCGGTGCGCAGGTAGGCGGCCAGCCGGCCGATGCTGCGGGCGAGCGTCGCCTCCTCGTTGTACACGGGGACGACGATCTCGACGGTCGCCGGCCCGCACGGGAAGGGGTCGACGAAGTGGACGGTGTCGATCGTGACCTCACCGACCTGATCGGCGGCGAGTCCGTCGCCGGTGCTCGGATCGCGGGCCGTGTTGAGGGTCGTGTCGGCAGTGGTGTCGACGGTCGTGTCGGCAGTGGTGTCGACGGTCGGGGTGGCGTCGACGGTCGGGGTGGTGGCGAAGGTGTTCATGTCGGCATCGTCCGCGTCGCGCTTGAGCGTTTGCTGTGGCACAGGTGCGGATGTGCTCGGCGTGCCAGCGCAGTGCGGGCGTGTGCCGACCGTGTCCGGGACGCGCCGAGGCGGGCGACCGGCTCGAAGCCGATTCGCCCGCCCGACGCCAGCTGGGGTTCAGCTGGTGGACGCCGTCAGGTCGTACAGCGTGACGTTGCCGACGGTCGTTGCGGTGAAGGTCGATGTCACCCACGAGGTGATCGACTGGCCGGTACCGGACCCGCCACCACCGCCACCCTGCGAACTGACGATGAAGTAGTGGATCTTGCCGGCAGCCACGTCGGCCTTGAACTGTTCCAGCGTCGGTGACGGATCGCTGCCGGTGAAGCCGCCGATCGGCATCACCGAGTACTCCGTCGCCAACTGGTAGCCGGCTGCGTTGACCGATCCGACGGTCGCCGCGACCCAGGTGTACTGATCGGCGTTCTCGGTCAGCGTGGCGACGAGCTCGGCGCTCACCGTGGTGCCACTGCCACCCATGCCGCCACCCTGGCCACCGCTCGGTGCGCCGCTCGTGTTGGCCGGGGCGGCGGTGTTGCTGGCGGTGCCGGTTGCTGTTGCGGTGCCGGTTGCTGTTGCGGTGCCGGTTGCTGTTGCGGTGCCGGTTGCCGTTGTTGTTGCCGCGCCGGTTACCGTTGGTGTGCCCGTTGTGGCGGTGCCGGTTGCCGTTGGCGTGCCGGTGGCGCTGTTCGGGCCACCTTGACCCCCGGAACCGATGCCGGGCGGCTCACCCATCGAACCTGCCGACCCGGCCGGGCCACCCTGCCCGGTGGGCGCTGCGCCGGCGCGCATCCCGCTGCGGTCGCTGGCCACCGTCGGGCCGGCAGTCACGATCGACCCGGTGTGCGCGGTCGTCACGGTCTGCAGGGTCCATGCCGTCGGACCGAGCATCGAGGCCGCGATCCCCACGGCGGCGGCCGCCACCAGGGCCGTGCGCCGCATCCGGTTGACGAACAGCAGGGCGAGCGCACCCAGCCCGCCGGCGACGAGCACGACCGTGACGAGCCACGGATGCCACGTCGGCGCCCGGTGCAACAACGCTGCGCTCCAACCGGCCGTGCCGGCGACGGCGGCGGCGAGTCCGATGCGAGCGCGCAGCCGGCTGCGGCCGTCCCACAACAACGAGGCGCCGATGCCGGCAAGGGCAGCAACGGCAGGGGCCAGCGCAACGGTGTAGTACTCGTGGAAGATTCCGGCCATGAAGCTGAACACCAGGCCGGTGACGACCAACCAGGTGCCCCACAGGATCACCGAAGCACGGCGACGGTCGGTGCGGTGACGGCGCCCGGCGACGGCAACGCCGGTCACCAGCCCGACAGCCGCCATCGGGAACAACCAGGCAATCTGACCACCGACGTTCCCGTCGAGCAGCCGGGTGATGCCTGTCGAGCCCCACATGCTCCCGCCGCCACCGCCACCGCCACCACCGGTGCCGGACTCGTTGCCCGTCAGCCGGCCGAGGCCGTTGTACCCAAACGTCAGGTCCCAGATGCTGTTGACCTGCGAGCCACCGATCCATGGCCGGCTCGACGCCGGCGTGAGCATGACGGCGGCGATCCACCATCCGAACGCGACGATCATCGCCAACCCGCCGATCAGCAGCGCCCGCAGCCGCGGCCACCAGCGCTCCGGCGAGGCGACGAGGAAGGTCACGGCCAGCGCCGGCAACACCAGGAAGACCTGCAGCTGCTTGGCCAGGAAGCCGAAGCCGAGCAGCACGCCGGTCGCCGTCATCCACCTGACCGGCCGGGTCTCGCAGGCCCGGATCGTGGTGTAGGCGGCCGCCGTCATCAGCAGCACGAGCAGCGCATCCGGGTTGTTGAACCGGAACATCAATGCGGCCACTGGGGTCAACGCCAGGGCCACCCCGGCCATCAGTGCAGCGCGCGGGTTGGCCCAACGACGCACTGCGGCGTACAGCACAGCCACGGCGGCGACGCCCATCAGCGCCTCGGGGACAAGGATCGACCACGAGCTGAGACCGAAGATCCGGACCGACACGCCCATCGCCCACAGCGCCGCCGGAGGTTTGTCGACGGTGATCGACGCGGCCGCGTCCGACGCCCCGAAGAAGAACGCCTTCCACGAACTCGCCCCCGCTTGGGCTGCGGCCGAGTAGAAGGTGTTGGCGTATCCCGACGCAGCCAGGTTCCACAGGTACAGCGCCGCGGTCCCGGCGAGCAGGGTCAACCATCTGATCCGCTCGGCTGGGCGCCACCGGCTGGCGCGCATCGCCGGGCGGGCTGGCGTAGCAGGCGTGGAGACGTCGATCAGCGGTTGGACGACGGCGAGGTCTTCGGGGAGTCGGTCGACGGGAGGAAGTTCGAGCATGGTCATGCCGACACTTCGCCACGCCGGGCTGTGGGATTCCTGGCGGTCACCTTCGAGTTGGCTCCGCACACCGCATGCGCATCGACATCCCCGAACCGATTCCCAGCTAACCCACAGGAAGTCGCCAGGTTCGTCGCAGATGATGTCCGCAGACGACGTTCGCAGGCTGCGGGCCACCGCCCGCGACGAACGGCAGTGATCAGGAGGAACGAGTGGCGGACAAGGGCGCGAGCATCCTCGTCGTCGACGACGAGGCGAACATGCGGTTCATCGTGTCGTCGGCGCTGCGGCTCGCCGGCTACGACGTGCTCCAGGCCGATTCGGGTCGCGCGGCCTTGCGGCAGGCGGAGGCCGGCTCACCCGAGCTGATCGTGTTGGACGTGATGCTGCCTGACCTCGACGGGTTCGAGGTCTGCCGCCGGCTGCGGTCCGATCGCAACGACACGCCGGTGATCTTCCTGACCGCCCGCGACGAGCCGGACGATCGGCTGCGCGGGCTGACGATCGGCGGTGACGACTACCTGACCAAGCCGTTCAGCGTGGAAGAGCTCGTCGCTCGGGTCGGGATCATCCTGCGCCGGATCGGGCGGGCGACCTCGTCCGCGGCGATGACGTACGAGGATCTGACGCTCGACGACGACTCCCATCGCGTCACCCGGGCCGA
>CAZMHG010000107.1:0-8067 GCA_964565975.1 uncultured Ilumatobacteraceae bacterium
GGTGATCGACCCGTTCGAAGAGCTGCGCCAGTTGGAGTGGGATCAGCGGCGGGCCAGCGGCGAGCGCGGTCACTTGACCAGCCGTCAGCTCCTCACGGGCGCGACGGTCGACGGGCACGCCGCGCTCGGTTGGCCCGATGCAGGCCGGTTGTCGGTCGGCGCACCTGCCGACCTGGTGACCGTCTCGCTCTCCTCCACGCGCACCGCCGGCGCGACGGCGAGCTCGGCGCTCGACGCCGTGGTCTGGGCTGCCTCCGCGGCCGACGTCACCGACGTCACGATCGCCGGCCGGCCAGTGGTGCGCGCCGGACGGCACGTGACCATCGACGTCGCCACCGAGCTCGATGCTGCGGTCCGGGAGCTGACCGGGTGACGACGCTGGCGATCGACCGCATCGGTTGCCTGGTGACCAACGACCCGGAGCACGGCGAGGGACCGCTCGGCGTCCTGCGGGACGTCGCGCTGGTCATCGAGGATGGCCGCGTTCTGGCGATCGAGGGGAGCGGTGTCGCCGCCGACGAGCGGATCGACGCCGGCGGCGCATGCGTGCTTCCTGGCTTCGTCGACTCGCACACGCACCTGGTCTTCGCCGGCGATCGGGCCGCCGAGTTCACCGCGCGGATGGCCGGGCAGCCGTACACCGGCGGGGGCATCCTCGTCACCACCCAGGCGACGCGCGCGGCGAGCGACAGCGAGCTGCGCCGGCTGACGGCCGCCCGCCTGGCTGAGGCACGCCGCGCCGGGACGACCACCGTCGAGATCAAGTCCGGCTACGGCCTGACCACCGCGGACGAGTTGCGCTGCTTGCGGATCGCCGCCGAGTTCACGCCGGAGGTGACCTTGCTCGGCGCACACCTCGTGCCGGCCGAGTTCGCCGGGCGCGCCGACGACTACGTCGAGTTGGTCTGCGCGGAGATGATCCCCGCCGCCGCCGGCGTGGCCCGCTGGGTGGACGCCTTCTGCGAGACCGGCGCGTTCACCGCCGACCAGTGCGCGCGGGTGCTCGACGCGGGCCGCGCGGCCGGGCTCGGCCTGCGCCTGCACGGGAACCAGCTGGGCCACGGCCCGGGTGTCCGGCTGGCGGTCACCCACGGATGCGCGTCCGTCGACCACTGCACCTACATGACCGACGACGACCTCGAACTGCTCGCCGGCAGCGCGACGGTGGCGACCTTCCTGCCGTTGACCGACTTCTGCACGCGCCAGCCGTTCCCCGATGCCCGGCGGGCGATCGATGCCGGCGTCCGCGTGGCGCTGGCCAGCAACTGCACCCCGGGGAGCAGTTACTCGACGGCGATCCCGCTGGCCATCGCCTTCGCCGTGCGCGACATGGGCATGTCGATCGAGGAGGCGATCGCCGCGGCGACGACAGGCGGCGCGGCGGCCCTGCGCCGGACGGACGTCGGCCATCTCACCCCCGGCGCACGGGCGGACGTCCAGATCCTCGACGCCCCGACCTATCACCACGTGGCCTACCGGCCGGGTGTGCCACTCGTGCGTCAGGTGATCGTCGCCGGCGCACCCGCCGCGGATCGATGAGCACCTCTGGACAGGACCCGTACGAGGATCTCTCCCGGTCGTTCCGCGACTTCGCCGACTACGAGTTGGACGAGCTTCCGACATATCGGGCGATCAGCCAGTACGTCGCCGAGCAGCCCGACCTGCTGGCGATGATGCAGGTGGCGCCGGTCGGGCAGCGACGCCCCGTACTGCTGCTCGCCGCGGTCCACTATCTGCTGCTCGGCGGCGCGGAGCACCAGCTCGCCGCGTGGTACCCCACCGTGCACGGCGACGGTGCACCGCCCTCCGGTTCACCGGGCCCTGTGTTCCACGACTTCGTCCGCCGGCACCAGGCCGAGGTCGCCGAGCTCCTGGCGACGCGCGCCACGCAGACCAACGAGGTCAACCGGTCGTGCCTGTGGTTCGCCGCCGTTCGCCAGGCCTGCGTCGACTCGGATGCTCCGATCCACCTGATCGAGATCGGCGTCTCCGCCGGGCTGAACCTCCACTTCGCCAGCTACGGATACGACTTCGGCGACGGCGTGCGCCGCGGCGCCGTCAGCTCGCCGGTCCAGCTGGCCAGCCGCGTCCGCTCGGGACGGCCACCACTCGACCACGCCCTGCCGCCGATCGTCACCCGGATCGGGCTGGACCAGAACCCGAACGACGTCTTCGACGCGGACGCGATGCGCTGGTTGGAGGCCTGCATCTGGCCGGAGCAGCGGCACCGCCACGAACGATTCCGCGCCGCCGTCGCCGAGACCCGCCACGACCCGCCACGCCTGGTGCGCGGCGATGCCGTCGACGGACTCGCCGAACTGGTCGGCGACGTCCCACCCGACGAGCACGCCGTAGTCGTCAACTCCTGGGTGCTCACCTACCTGCCGCGCGCCCGCCGCCAGGCATTCGTCGAAGAGCTCCACCGGCTCGGCGGCGAGCGCACCCTGACCTGGATCTCCGCCGAGCACCCCACATGCCTCGACCGATTCCGGCCCCCGCCAATCCCAAGCCTGCCGCCGTCGACCGGTACGACCCTGTGCGGCACCGTCCGCTGGCGCGACGGCGTCGCCACCGACGACGTGATCGCCACCGTCCACCCACACGTGCACTGGATGCACTGGCACGCCACCCCGCGCCCCCTTCCGAACCGTCCGTGACGAAACCCGGAACGGCAGCCCCCCCCCGCGAGCCCACCCACCGCCACCAACACCCCGTGGCGAACCGTCCGTGACGAAACCTGGCCGACAGCCACCCCGCGCGCCCACCCACCGCCACCCACGCGCCATTCCGAACCGTCCGTGACGAAACCCTGGCAGGACCCGTGGTTGTTGACGCCCATTTGGCGAACCGTCCGTGACGAAACCCCGCCGCCCGGCGTCGGCTCGGCCGACCCGCTAGCTAGGGCCCTGGCCCAGGCCCAGGCTGTTCACCCGATCCGAAACGTCACAGACGATTCGAGACAATCCCGGCGAGCCCACCCCAAATCGTCACGGACGATTCGACACCGGCCCGCCGAGCCCCGCACCGAAACGTCACAGACGATTCGAGACAATCCCGGCGAGCCCACCCCAAATCGTCACGGACGATTCGACACCGGCCCGCCGAGCCCCGCACCGAAACGTCACAGACGATTCGAGACAATCCCGGCGAGCCCACCCCGAATCGTCACGGACGATTCGAGACAGACGCGGCGGGCACACACCGAAGCGTCACGGACGATTCGAGACGGGCCTGCCGGTGACGCACGGCAGGTGGGATCACGGACAGCCGAGGGCAGGTGGCGTGCATGGACTGGCGAGGCCACGCGGCGACAGGCACGGACAGGCGACGAGCGGGCGGCGCCTTCGTCCACCCGCGGTGCGCTGACCGCTCACCGGGCTGCGGCGGCGTCCAGCGTCGCATCGACGTCGAGCGCGGCCAGCTGTGCCCGGGCGTTGTCGAAGCGATCGGCGGCGTAGGCGACGAAGTCGGTGTCGAGCGTGCTGATCGCCTGTTGGACGACGCCCCACATCGCTTCGCGGACGTCGCTCATCACGCGCATCAGGGACAGCCGGGCTCGGTGACGGGCGGTGACGCAACCGAAGTAGGCCTGGAGCAGGGCGACGTCGGCGGCCTCGTCGAAGTCGCTGTTCACGGCGAGGTTGCCGAGGTCGAAGTAGCGGTCGTTCATCCCGGCGTACTCGTAGTCGAGCAACCAGGCCCGTTCGGGAGACCCGCCGAACACCACGTTTCCCGGCAGCAGGTCGTTGTGACACGGCACCGGTGGCTCGGGCGTCGCGGCAAAGGCTGCTTCGATCCGCCCGGACAGCTCGTACAACGCACCGAACGCGTCCGGCAGGGACACACCGTGGCCAACTGCGTCACGCGCGTGCCATTCGACGACGCGGTGGATGGGGAACGCCCGGGCCAGCGGCCCCGATCCGTGCAACCGGCTCACCAGCACGGCGACCTCGTCCAGTCGCGCGGCGAAGTCCGCCCCCTCCAGATGGCGGCCCGCGACGTACTCGATGACCGGGGTCCCGATGCCGCTCAGCTCGCCGAGCATCGGCGGCGCGACACCAAGATCCGCCGCCCGTCGGGTCATCGCGCACTCGTTGGCCCGGTCGACGCCGAGCAGCTCGGTCGACTCGCCGGGCAGGCGGGCGACGAACGATCGAGGCGCCATGGACGAGCAGCGCACGAGGACGTTGTGGTTGGTCATCCCACCGCCCAGCGGCTCGAGCAGGATCTCGTCGCCAGCCCACGACGGGAACGATTGCACGAGCCGGGCACGCAGTTCGGCGGCGTTCACAACCGCCACGGCACCGCCAGCGGCGGGATCGGCACCGGCAGGATCGGCACCGCCGGCGGCAGGATCGGGCACGCCGCCGGGGGGATCGGGCAGATCATCGCTCGACGGTAGTCTCCGCCCGATGTCTGCAGGACCAGCCACTGGCGCCAACCCCGAGTACGTCCGCTGGTTGACCGGCCAGTCGATGTTGCAGGGCGCCGTCGAGCGGTCGCGGCGGCTGGCAGGGTCCCCCGAGCTGTGGCGCCGGCCGTTCGGCCTGGCCGACCCGCGGGCGGCGGTGCACCGCGCCGGCGTGTGGTTCACCGCGTACCCGCCGGCATTCGTCACGGCACCTGGCCAGTCGTTCCTGGCCGCGCTGGGTGACGAGGCGCTGTGGGCCATGTTCCAGGCGATCGGCATCCAGGCCGTGCACACCGGGCCGGTCAAGTTGTCGGGCGGGATCACCGGGTGGGAGCACACCCCGTCGATCGACGGTCACTTCGACCGGATCGCCACGGCGATCGACCCAGAGTTCGGCTCCGACGACGAGTTCCGCGCCGTCTGCGCCGCGGCGGCACGCGTCGGGGCCACGGTGATCGACGACCTGATCCCGGCCCACACGGGAAAGGGCGCCGACTTCCGCCTGGCCGAGATGGGCGTCGGCGACTACCCCGGCGCGTATCACATGGTGGCGATCGACCCGGCCGACTGGCACCTGCTCCCCGATGTCGCCGACGGCGCCGATTCGGTCAACCTCGGCGCCGACCACGAACGGGCGCTGCACGATGCGGGGTACATCGTCGGCGAGATGCAACGGGTGATCTTCTGGGACCCAGGTGTGAAGGAGACCAACTGGAGCGCTACCGCGCCGGTCACCGGGCCGGACGGCGTCACTCGACGCTGGGTCTACCTGCACTACTTCAAGCAGGGCCAGCCGTCGGTCAACTGGATCGACCCCACCTTCGCCGGACCGCGACTGGTGATCGGCGACGTGCTGCACTCGCTGGTCCGGCTGGGCACCGGGGCGATGCGCCTCGATGCCAACGGCTTCCTCGGTGTCGAGCCGCGCGCCGACGGCAGCCCGGCGTGGTCCGAGGGACACCCGCTGTCCGAGGCCGGTAACCACCTCATCGCCAGCACCGTGCGCAAGCTCGGCGGGTTCACCTTCCAGGAACTGAATCTGACGATCGACGACATCGCCACGACGTCACGCTCTGGTGCCGACCTGTCCTACGACTTCGTCAGCCGGCCCGCCTACCACCACGCGCTCGTCACCGGCCGCACCGAGTTCCTGCGCCTGACCCTGGCCGAGGCCACGCGCTGCGGCGTCGCGCCCGTCAGCCTGGTCCACGCGTTGCAGAACCACGACGAGCTGACCTACGAGCTGGTCCACTTCGCCACGCTGCGAGCGCACGAGACGTTCACCTACCGCGGCACGTCACTGACCGGCCGGGAGCTCGGCGACTCGATCCGCGCCGAGCTCCGCTCGGCGATCACCGGCAACGCCGCGCCGTACAACCTGGTGTTCACGACCAACGGCATCTCCTCCACGACAGCCAGCGTGATCGCCGCCGCGTTGGGGGTCGACGACCTCGCGTCGATCGACGACGCGACCGCGGAACGGATCGCCCGCGCCCATCTGCTGCTCGCCGCGTTCAACGCCTGGCAGCCGGGCGTGTTCGCCGTCAGCGGCTGGGACCTGTGCGGCGCGTTGCCGATCCCCGCCGAACAGGTCGCCGAGCTGCTTGACGACGGAGACACCCGCTGGATCCACCGCGGCGCGTACGACCTCGTCGGCCACGGCGCCGCGGGTCGTGCCGCGATGCCGCCGGCCCGCTTGCTGTACGGCCCGCTCCCCGAACAGCTCGCCGACAGCACGTCGTTTGCGTCCAGGCTGGCCGCGCTGATCCGGGTACGCGCGAGCTGCGGCGTCGCCCTCGGCGAACAGCTCGACGTGCCCGAGCCCGACGACGAGGCAATCCTGACGCTCGTCCACCGCCTCCCGGACGGCCGGGTCCAGGCGACCGTGCTGAACTTCGCCGATTCGCCGCGCCGGACGACGATCGCCTCGCCGGCGTTCACGCCAGGAGCGACGACACGACTGATCGGGATCAGCGACGCAGCGCCACAGGGCGACACAGCACCACAGGGCGACACCGCGATCGGCCCCGTGGACCAGACCAACTCGCTCGCGCTCGCCATCGACGGCCATCAGGCCCTCGCCCTCGTACTTGGCTGAGCCCGACAGGAGCGTCGGCCGGCCGACGCGACGTCGCCCGAGACGGACTACGCCAGGGCGCGCAGATCTGCCGCGATCGCCTCGGGCACCACCGGGTTGAAGTACTCCTCGCAGGCGACCTCGGCCGCGGCGATGAAGCGCGGCACGCCGGCGCGCCGCCATGGTGAGACGATCTCGACGTTGAACCACGCCTGTGGCCAGTCGCCGCCATCGGTCGGGCGCTGGTTGAGCCACAGCATGTAGGGCAGCGGCTGGCCGTACAACCGGTCGAGACGGCCGAGCACGTCGGTGAGGATCCCGGCCAACGCGGTGCGCTCGCCGTCGTCCAGCGCCAGCAGGTCGGGCACCTGACGCTGCGGCGCGATCGAGACGGCGATCGGGTACGTCGCGGCGAAGGGCACCACTGCCTGCCAGGTGTCGCGGGCGACGACGAGCCGATCACCGGGCTCGGCTTCCGGCCGCCATCCTCCGGCGAGCAGCCGTCCGGGACGGCTGGGCACATGGTCGTAGGCGTAGATCTGCCCGTGCGGGTGGGCGATCGTCGCCCCGACCTGCGGGCCGCGGTTCTCGAAGATCAGCACGTAGGCGACGTCGTCGCGCGCGCCGAGCGCGGCGAACCGCTCGGCCCACAGATCAACGACGCGCCGTGCGCCGGCCACGCCGAGCGAGGCGAACGACGCCTCGTGCTCGGGCGTGTACAGGACCACCTCGCAGCGCTCGCCGGGCATCGCCGGCCAGCGGTTGACGAACGAGCGAACGAGGTACGGCTCGGGCGCCTCCAGCCCCCCTGGGCAGAACGGGCAGCCGGTGGACGGCAGGTTCGGCCGCGCCTGGCGGCCGTCGACGACGTGGACGACGGTCCCCAGTGCGGGGTCGACTCGCGGTGACGAAGCTGGCATCGGTGCGGTCGGGAGCGTCGTCTGTGCCCTATGCGGGAAGGCGTTGGCCCGACGCCGTGTCGAACAGGTGCAGCGCTCCGGGCTCCGGTTGCAGGGTGATCGTGTCGCCCGGCGAGGCGGCGCTCAGCCCGGGGAGACGCGACACGACGGTGACGTCGGGGTGCCCTTCGGGCGTGCAGTACAGGTAGCTGTCCGAGCCGAGCTCTTCGACCGAGGCGATCGTGGTGTGCATCCCGGTGCCGTCGGTCGACACGTGGAGACCCTCGGGGCGGATCCCGACGGTGAGCTGGTCGGAGGTGAGCGCGGAGCGCTGCTCGGGCGTGAGCGGGATGCGCATCGCCGAGAACTCGGCGCCGTCGGCGGTGACCGTGCATTGCAGCAGGTTCATCGCCGGTGAACCGATGAACCCGGCGACGAACGTGTTCGCCGGGTGGGTGAACAGCTCGCGCGGCGAGGCGCACTGCAGCAGCAGGCCGTCCTTCAGCACGGCGACACGGTCGCCCATCGTCATCGCCTCGACCTGGTCGTGCGTGACGTACACGGTGGTGACACCCAACCGGCGCTGCAGGGCGGCGATCTGCGTGCGGGTCTGGACACGCAGCTTGGCGTCGAGGTTCGACAGCGGCTCGTCCATCAGGAACACCTGCGGCTGGCGGACG
>CAZMHG010000108.1:0-7983 GCA_964565975.1 uncultured Ilumatobacteraceae bacterium
GTGACGGTCTCGCCGGGCACGTCGACGGGCAGCACGTGGAGCGTCGCCTCGTTCTTCTTCTCGCCGCGCGTGGCGACGAACGCCAGCTTCGTGCCGTCCGGGCTCCAGGCTGGCGAGCTGGCGGTCTCGCCCGACGTGATCGGCCGCGGCGTGTCGGACCCGTCGGTCCTGGCGAGCCAGATCTGCGATCGGTACTTGTTCTCTGTGAGGTCGACACGGGTGACGACGAAGGCAACCTGGCGCCCGTCGGGCGACACGGCGGGGGAGGAGACGGAGGTGAGCGAGCCGATGACGCGTTCGGCGATCTGGCGATGGGTCATGGGTCGAACGTAGCCGCACCGCCTTCGATGCGACGCCGCGGCGATTGCCGGCCACACCGGTGGCGCGGGCGGCCGGGGTGCCGGCTCACGGCGGTCAACGCCGGGCGGCGAGCGGTCAGCGCCGGGCGGCGGGCTCGTCGGCGAACAGCGCGAGTTGCTCCCACGTGACGGCGACGTCGCTGACCAGTTGCCAGCTGAGCCGGCCACGGGAGCCGGGGCGGCGCACCTCGACGCGCTCGGGGCGGATGCTGCGCGCCGCGCCGTTGGCGTCGTACAGCGTCAGGCTGCCGTCGACGGCGACGGTGCCCATCTTGCCGTGGAACCACTTGCCGCCCTCCGCCTTGCGGAACCGCACCGGCTCGCCCGTGCGCAGGCCCAGACGCCGCAACGTGGAGGCATCCATCAACCGAGGGTCTTGGCCTGCAGCCGGCGCATGCCGGCGATCCAGCGGGCCGGGTCGGCGGCCTTGCGCTGCACGTAGTCGTGCACCTCGGGGTGCGGCAGGATCAAGAACTGCTCGTCGGCCACCGCTGCGGCGACGATCTCGGCCACCTCGGCCGGCTCGAGCACCCGGCCTGCGGCGCGCACCACGTTGCTGGCGATGCCCGAGCCTGGCTCGTCGCCCATCGCCAACATGTTGGTGTTCACGCCCTGCGGGCACAGGCAGCTGACCCGCAGACCGGCGGCTCCATAGGTGACCGAGAGCCACTCGGCGAAGGCGACGGCGGCATGCTTGGTCATCGCGTACGGGGCGGACCCGATCTGGGTGAGCAACCCGGCGGCCGATGCGGTGGAGCAGAAGTAGCCCTCGCCCCTGGCCAGCCAGGCGTCCAACAGGTGCTTGGCGGCCCACCGGTGGGCGTGCACGTTGACGGCGAACGCGGTTGCCCACTCGTCCTCGGTGGTGTCCAGCGGACCGCGGCCGATCCCGACGCCGGCGTTGGCGAAGAACAGGTCGATCGGGCCGAACGCGGCGGTCGCCGCGGCGATCAGCGACACGTTGCCGGCTTCGGACCCGACGTCGGCGGCCACCGCCGTGGCGTCATCGCCGAGCGCGTCGGCGACGTCGTGCGGGGCGCGCAGGTCGGCGAGCACGACCCGCGCCCCGCCGGCATGGAACCGCTCGGCGAGCGCTCGACCGATCCCACCTGCCGCGCCCGTGACGACGACGTGCTTTCCTCGTAGCTCCATGGCGGGTCATCGTAGGGGCGGGTGCCCCCGGCGCTTCGTCCTGGTGCGCGTGGCCGGCGCCGGTGGCCGGTGCTCGTGACACGGCGCACAATGCCGTTGCATCTCCCGCCGGCGGATGTAGGTTGGCCGCAAGGTCCACGACCGACAGTGTCAACGACGGACAGTGTCAACGACCGACAACGGGCACGACCGCAACGAGCATGACCGCAACGAGAAGGAGACGCCGATGACCGACACCCACGAGGCCGTGATCAACGAAGCGGTCGCGGTCATCGACAAGGCGCTGTCCAAGATGCTGACCCGCGAGCTGGTGTCGTCGCTGGAAGTGACCGATGTGCTGCTCGACGTGCGCAGCCTGCTGAAGCTGCCGGTTCCTGCCGAGACCAACTGACCGCGGTCGGTCCGTCTGCGTCCCGCCTGCCGGCACGCCAAACAATCGGGTAGCGCGGGTCAGCGCGCTCTGGCCACGTCGCGCAACGCTTTGACGATCGCCCGCTCCAACCCGTCGGTGTCCTCGACCGCAGCCGTGTCGACATTCAGCCCCAGGTTGAGCCGCCCGTCGTAGCTCACCAGGGTGACGTTGAAGGCCACACCGAGCAGCGGCCCCACGGGGTAGGTCGCCTCGAGCGCTGCTCCGGCGACGTACATCTTGAACGGAGCCGCACGCACGTTCGAGGTGGCGAAGTCCACCGACTGCGATTGCTGCCGGGCGACGCGAGTCACCACCGACGTGGGAAGCGTGGCGACGAGCGTGGCCAGCCCGTCGAGCGCAGGACCCGCCGACCGCGCTGCGGAGGTGGTCTCGGCGATCGCTGCGAAGCGTTGGCGGACGGTCATCTTCCCGGTCGGCACGACGAACTTGGCCAAGCTGAACGCGTTCGACCCGGACGCCTTGGTGCGGGTGCTGATCGCCATCGAGGCGACCAGCGAGTCCGTGGGTGTGCCGTGGTCGCGGTGGTAGTCGCCGGCGGCCTGCGCCGCGGCGGTGAGGAACGCGGTGTTGAAGGTGCCGCCGAGCCGATGCGCGGCGGCCTTCACCGGCTCGAGGGCGGTGTCGACGGTGAGGATCTTGCGGCGCAGCGAGCGCTTGGTCCACAGCGGTGAGTGCGGCTGGTCGGTGTCGCGCAGCTGCTCAACCGTCTGGCGCAGGGTGTTCGCCGCGGCAGGGACGTGGGTCGGGTCGGTCAGTGCGTCCTTGAAACCCTTGGCAAAGCTGAGTGGGACGCGCAGGCCGGCCAGGGTGAGGTCGCGCAGCACGTTGGCCGCGTCGATCTCGTCGTTGACCTGCTCCATCAGCCCTGGGTCGAGCGGAGGGGGCGGCGGCGCGTTGCGCTCGAGGTCGAGGTACTGCATCGAGATCGCCAGGCTCGCCTCGCCGTCGGCGATCGTGTGGTGCATCTTCTGGATCGTCGCTCCCTTGCCGCCGGCCAGCCCGTCGACGACGTAGAACTGCCACAGCGGCCGGGTGCGGTCGAACGGGTCGGCGATCAGCACGGACGCCAGGTCGAGCAGCTGGCGCAGGGTGCCCGGCGCGGGAAGCGAGATGTGCCGGACGTGGTAGTCGATGTCGAAGTTCGGGTCGTCGACCCAGGCCGGGGGACTGAGGTTGGCCAGCGCCGGTTGGACGCGCTGCCGCAGGCGGCGCACCCCGTAGGCGGCGCGCAGCATCCGTTCACGGAACGCCCGTGCGTCGGCCGGCCGGTCGAGCACCGTGACGCTGCCGAAGGTCGACGACAGGAACGGATCGTGTTCCAGACGCCACATCAACGCTTCGGCGTCGGACATCTTGTGGTCGAACGTGGGCTGGGCCATGACCGCAGGCTACGGACCGTAGGCGCCGCGGCGCCAGCGGGCGCGCGCCGGCCCGGGATGACGCCCGCTCACCACCCGGCGCGCACGATGACGAGGCGCGCCAGCAGGCCGAGGGCTGTGCCGACGATCGCGCCGGCGATCACGTCGGAGACGTGGTGGATGCGGACCCAGGCGCGGCTGAGGGCGACGATGACGGCCAGGCCGAACCACAACGGCGCCCATCGCCAGCCGTCCCAGCCGGTCAACACGGTGGCGGCGAAGAACGCCGACGAGGCATGCCCGCTGGGAAAGCTGGACGTGCTCGGGCGGCGGACGTGGAACCGCGGGTCGCCCGTCTCGGTGGGCCGGACACGACGGAACAGCCGCTTGAGGCCCTGGTTGACGATCAGGCTCTCGACGCCGAGGAACGCCGACAGCACGACGGCCTGTTTGGCGTTGCGCCAGTCGTGATTGCTCCAGCCGGCGAGCGCGCGGATCGCCCCGGCGACGTGCCAGATGGCGCTGAAGTCGCCGTAGGTGCTGGCCAGCTGGAAGGTGCGGTCGGCGGCGCGGACGCGCCCGCGCAGGTGTTCGAGGCCGGCGTCGGCGACGGCGTCGAAGCGTTCGATCGCCGGGGTCACGACCGCACGTGCGGCAGGACGCGCGTCACCGGTGGGGTCCGCGCGATCACGACGCCAGCCCGAAGGCGAGCGGCGCCTCGTGTCGCGCGTTGTCCGGGATCCCGCCGAACGCAGGGCACCACGGCTTGAACGAGCATCCGCCGCACAGCAGGCTCGGCCGTGGCCGGAAGTCACCCGTCTCGCAGGCCTTCTCGACCGCCTTCCACACCGCCTGGGTGCGTTGGGTGAGGAACCGCACCGAGCGCTCGGTCGGTGTCGCGGTGATCGTCTCGCCCGAGCGCAGATACATCAAGCGGATCGCGCTTGGCCGCCGACCGAAGACCGCCTCGCACAGGAACGAGTAGAAGTGCACCCCGCCCAACCGGTTCTGTTCGAAGTTGACGCCGGGGGCGCGCCCGGTCTTGTAGTCGGTGACGATCAGGTTTCCCTGGGCGTCGAGCTCGAGCCGATCGATGATGCCGCGCAGTGTGAGGTGACCCACGTTCGCCTCGAGGTAGAGCTCGATGCCGATCGCCCGGACGTCGCCTGGGTTCTCCATCGCGAAGTCGTTGAGCACCAGCGACCAGGCGGCGTCGAAGAACGCGGCGAGCTCGGCGTCGTCCAGGTGGAGCTGGGTGAGGTCTGGGTGCACCACGTACTCGGCGCGGGCTGCCGCGAACGCCACGGCGGCGTCGTCCACGGTGCGCCGGTCGTTCGGTTGGGCGTACAGCAGCTCCAGCACGCGGTGCACGAACGAACCCTTCGTGGTGTGAATGCTGGGTGGTTCGGCGATCTTTTCGATGCTGGCGAAGCGGAACGCCATCGGGCAGGTGGTGAACGCCTCCACCCTGCTGGGCGACAGGTTGACCGGGACCGCGTACACGCCGTTCATCGTAGAGACGGGGTGTGACAGCCGGTGGGCATTCCCGCGGATCGGCGCCGGCCGGCGCGCTGTGGGGCGGTTCAGCCGGGACCGAACGCGTCGAGCAACAAGCGGGCGATCTCGTCGGGGTGCGTCATCGGGCCGAAGTGGTCGAGGTGCTCCAGGCGCCGGAACGTGGCAGTGGGCAGACGCTCCGCCACGGGCTCGGCCACCTCCGGGGGCGGTGAGCCGTCGCGTCGGCCGCCGAGGACGATCACCGGGGTGGTGATCGACGGGAGCTGGTCCCAGATGCGGTGCTCGGACGCCGCCTCGAACGTCTCGGCCTCCACCTCGGGCGTGCACTTCAGGGTGACCCCGTCGTCGACCGGACGGAAGCCGTCGTGCACGTATGCCTCCAACGCGTCGGCACGGAACCGGCCGAGCGGGCGCTTGGCGGCAAAGTTGTCGAGCGCGTCCGCATAGCTGGGGAAGCTTCGCCGGCGCCGGCGCGCCCCGCTGACGAGCGGGTTGCTGCCGTGCTCGCCGGCGGCCATCGTCGGCGGGAACACGATCGGCTCGTACACGACGAGCGCGGCGAAGCGGTCCGGTTGGCGCGCCGCGGCGGCGAGCAGGCATGCGCCGCCCATCGAGTGCCCGAACCCGACGAGCGGCCGGGAAGCGCCGTCCGAGCGGCCGGCGCGCCGGCCGGCGATGTCGGCGGCGACCGCAAGCGCGTCGTCGGCGAACGCGTCCCAGCTGATCGGCATCCCGGCCGGCAGCGTGGTGTCGCCGTGGCCGCGGTAGTCGAGGGCGTCCGCAGTGGGGTCACCGCCCGTGGCCGCCAGCTCGGCCACCAGCGGGCCGTAGCAGCGGCCGTGGAACCCGGTCGCGTGGCTGATCAACAGCCGCGGTTGCTCGCCGGTGGTCGCGCCGAGGCGGTGCACCGCGACGCGCACCCCACCGGTGGAGTCGACATGACGGGTCCGGCGGGTCATCGGGTGAATCGGGTGAGCGTGCGGCGAGGTGGGCGGGTCAGCGCTCGCGGCGGCGCCGGCGCCACACGCCGAACAGCTTGGACAGCACGGCGCCGAACAGCATCGCCAGGAACAGCGCCCACCGGACCGTCGTGGTCTTGTGGTACACGAGGAAGTTGAGGGTGACGGCCTGGCCGTTCTTGAGGATGAACACCAGTGCCAGCGCGGCGACGACTGCCCCGGCGATCAACGCCACGTTCGGGGCCGACTCCATCTTGGACGGGTTCTGGTCGTCGGGTAGACGTTGTGGTTCGAGGGTCATCGCGGTCTCCTTGCCCAGGCCTGCGCAGAGTCTGGCAGATCGTCCGGCAGTCCCCACGGACCGTCCGGTCGGCCTCAGCCGAGGGCGCGGAAGAAGATGCCGGTCTCGTCGGTCAGGTTCGCCGGTTCGGCATAGCCCTCGCGATCGGTGATCGTCGACCAGTGGTCGCGGATGCTCTCGGGGCTCAGCTCGGCGTCCGTGTAACCGCGCGTCTCGCCGATGAAGATCTGCGCGACACGTCCGCCGCCGACGGCGAACACCTGGCCAGTGCACGGGCAGCTGTCGTGCGCCAGCACGGTGACGAGCGGCGAGATCAGCGCCGGGTCGAGCTTGTCGCCGAGGCCGGCCATCAGCGTCTCGGTCATCCGGGTGAGCGCGAGGGGGGCGATCGCGTTGGCCGTGATGTTGTACTTCGCGCCCTCCACGGCCAGGACCCGGGTGAACCCGACGAGGCCCATCTTCGCCGCGCCGTAGTTCGCCTGGCCGAAGTTGCCGAAGATGCCCGCGGCAGACGAGGTGCTGATCACGCGCCCGTACCCCTGCTCGCGCATCTTCACCCACGCCGGTCGGGTGACGTTGAACGCGCCCTTGAGGTGGACGTCGACGACGGCGTCGAGGAGCGCCGGTTCGAGGTTGTGGAACGCCTTGTCGCGCAGGATTCCGGCGTTGTTGACGACGATGTCGACCCTGCCGTAGGCGTCGATCGCCGTCTGGACGATGGCTGCGCCGCCCTCCGGGGTGGACACGGAGTTGGTGTCGGCGACCGCTTCGCCGCCGGCGGCGCGGATCTCGTCGACCACGCGCTCGGCCGCGCCCTTGTCGCTGCCGGTGCCGTCGACTGCGCCGCCCAGGTCGTTGATCACGAGCAACGCGCCGCGGCTGGCGAGCAGCATCGCGTGTGCCCGGCCGAGGCCACCGCCGGCACCGGTGACGATCGCCACCTTGCCGTCGAAGCCGAGCGGGTCGTTGCCGGCCGATGTGCTGTCAGGAGTCGTGGGGGTGCTCATACCGCCAAGTTACCTATGGGTAGCTGCGGCCGCTCAGTCTGCTCGCGGGCGGTCGGCCCGGTCGGTTGCGTCGGCGCCGACCCCGAACAGCTGCGCAGCGAGCGCGGTGAGCGCCCGGTAGTCGAGCTTGCCGTTCGCGGCGCGGTTCAGGCTGGGAACCGCGGCGACACGCTTGGGCGCCTTGTACCCGGCGAGGTGCCCCCGGGTGTGGGCGACCAGCGCCGGTTCGTCGAAGGTGGCGCCCGTCTCCAGCTCGACGATCGCGTGGACGGCCTCGCCGAAGCGGGTGTCGGGCAGGCCGACCACCGCCGCGTCGTGCACCGTCGGGTGCGTCTTGAGGACCTCCTCGACCTCCTCCGGATAGACCTTCTCGCCGCCGGTGTTGATGCACTGGCTGCCCCGCCCGTACAGGCGCAGCGTGCCGTCCGCGGCGACCTCGGCCCAGTCGCCGGGGATGCTCCACCGCTGCCCGTCGTGGATCACGAACGTCGCCGCGCTCTTGGCCGGATCCTTGTAGTAGCCAACCGGGGTGTGGCCGCGCAGCGCCACCCGGCCACGCTCGCCACTGCCGGCGACGACCTCGCGGCCGTCCTCGGTGAGCACGCGGGTGTCGGGCCCGATCCGGAACGTCGCAGTGCCGGCCGCCTGATCGGCGGTGGTGGTGGAGGTGGCCATGTTCAACGCCTCGCTGGAGCCGAGCGAGTCGACCATGATCAGGCGCGCGTTGTGGCGCAGCAGTCCCTGCTTGGTGGCCGTCGCCCAGACCACGCCGCTGGAGACGATGACCCGCAGGCTGGAGAACTCCCACCGGTCCGGCTCGGCGTCCAGGGCACGCAGGATCGGTTTGGCGAACGCGTCGCCGACGATCGACATGCTGTTGACCCGCCGCCGCTCGA
>CAZMHG010000109.1:0-7844 GCA_964565975.1 uncultured Ilumatobacteraceae bacterium
CGAGGTCGACCGGGCCGACGACGAGTTCGAGGCGTTCCTGCTCGAGGTGTTGTCCGACTACCAGATCACGATCCCCGAGCTCGGCACGTTCCGGGCGACCACGCCACCAATCGTGGTGCTCACCTCCAACCGCACCCGCGACGTCCACGACGCCCTCAAGCGCAGGTGCCTGTACCACTGGGTCGAGCACCCCAACATGGAGCGCGAGATCGCCATCGTGCGGATGCGCGTCCCCCAGGCCAACAGCAGCGTGGCCGCGCAGGCCGCGGCGGCCACGGCCCGGATGCGGGCGATGAAGCTGTACAAGCCGCCGGGCGTCGCCGAGACGATCGACTGGGTCCTCGCGCTCACCTCGCTCGGTGCGCCCAAGCTCACCGAGGCGGTCGCCGCGGCCACGCTTGGCAGCGTGCTCAAGTATCGCGAGGACCACGACGCCGTCGAGCGTGCCGGATTGGGCGCGATCCTCGATCCGGTGACGTGAACGAGGTCGCCGCGCCGCCCGACGTGGTGTCCGGCGTCGGCCTGCCTGCCGACGTCCACCGTGAGGCGGTCGGGTTCGCAGCCCGGCTGCGCGCCGCCGGGCTGCGCATCCCGACCGGAGCAACGATCGCCTACCTCGAAGCGCTCAGCAGCATGTCCCACGGCACCACGTTGCAGACCTACTGGGCGGGCCGGGCGACGCTGGTCACCAGGCCCGAGGACGTCGCCGTCTACGACTCGGTGTTCTGGTCGGCAGCCACGACGGTTGCGCCGGCGCCGGTGCCCGTGGAGCAGGCGACGCTGAGCGTCGACGACGCCGAGGGCGACGGCCACGGCGAGGGCACCGACGGCGAGCAGGCCGACGTGCCGGTGCTGCGCTTCAGCGCCGTCGAGACGCTCCGCCACCGCGACTTCGAGCAGTACACCGACGCCGAACGCGCACTCGCCGACCAGCTGATGTCCCGGCTCCGCCTGGCGACGCCCACTCGCCGGTCGTCCCGGCTGGTCCCATCCGGGCGGCGCGGCGAGCGCCCCGACGTGCGCGGAACGGTGCGCGCCTCGATGCGCGCTGCCGGCGAACCCGCCGCGCGCCGCTGGCGCACCACGGGCCACCGGCCGCGGCGGCTGGTCCTGCTGCTCGACGTCAGCGGATCGATGGAGTCCTACGCGCGGGCGCTGCTGCGCTTCGTCCATGCCGCGGTCGCCGGCCGCCAGCGCGTCGAAGCGTTCACGTTCGGCACCCGGCTGACCCGCATCACCCGCGAGCTGTCGGCGCGGGATCCGGACGTGGCGACCACCAACGCCGGAGACCGCGTCGCCGACTGGAGCGGCGGCACGCGCCTGGGCGAGTGCCTGCGCCAGTTCAACGACCGGTGGGCGGTGCGCGGGATGGCCCGCGGCGCGGTCGTGGTGATCCTGAGTGACGGATGGGATCGTGGCGACACCGCCGAGCTGGGCGCGCAGATGGCCCGCCTGCACCGGGTGACGCACCGGCTGGTATGGGTCAACCCGCTGAAGGTCACGCCGGGCTACGCACCGCTGGCACGCGGCATGGCCGCCGCGCTCCCCCACGTCGACGACTTCGTCGAGGGTCACTCGCTCGGCGCGCTGGAGCGCCTGATCGCGGTCATCGGCGACGAGGACGCCCCCGATCGGGCCGGGCAGCGATCGGCGCGAGCCATCGGTACGGCGGCACACTCGACCGCGTCACACTCGACGGGGGCGCACGGGCGCGCAGGAGGCCGATGATGCACGAGTTGCTCCCCGACATCGACCGGTGGCGAGGCGGCGGGCACCGCATCGCCACGGCACGGGTCATCGACGTTGGTGGTTCCGGGCCGCGCCTGCCGGGCGCGGCGATGGCCGTCAACGACCAGGGCGAGGTCGCCGGTTCGGTGTCGGGCGGCTGCGTCGAGGGTGCGGTCGTCGTCGAAGCCCTTGCGGTCCTGCGCGGCGAGGCCGAACCACGGGTGATCACCTTTGGGTACAGCGACGACGAGGCCTTCGCCGTCGGGTTGACGTGCGGCGGGACGATCCGGCTGTTCGTCTCGGAGCTGCCCGCGCAGTGCGCGCCGCTCGACGCGCTCCATGCGGCGATCGACGAGCGAACGCCGTGCGCGCTGGTGACGGCCATCGGCGGGCCGGAGACCGGGCGATTCGTCTACCTCACGCCCGGCGCTGCGCCGGTCGGGTCGATCGGCTCGCCCGACCTGGACCGGGTGCTGGTTCGCGATGCCCTCGCCCAGCTGGAGAGCGGCCGGTCCGGCGTGCGTCACTACGGTCCCGACGGGCAGCCCTCGCCGCAGGATCTCGACACCGTCGGCACGACCGTGTTCATCGAAAGCTGGTCGCCGCCACCACAGATGCTGATCTTCGGAGCGGTCGACTTCACCGCCGCGCTGGCCAAGGTGGCCAAGGTGCTCGGGTACCGCGTCACGGTGTGCGACGCCCGCGACGTGTTCGCCACCCGACGCCGATTCCCGATGGCCGACGAGGTCGTGGTGTCGTGGCCCGGGCCGCTGCTCGCCCAGCGCGGCCCCAAGCTGTCCGCCCGTGACGCGGTGTGCATCCTGACCCACGATGCCAAGTTCGACGTGCCGGCGATCCAGGGTGCGCTTGCCTCGGCGGTCGGCTACATCGGCGTGATGGGCAGCCGGGGTACGCACCACAAGCGCCTGCAGCGGTTGGCCGAGGTGGGGATCACCGATCCGGCCGATCTGGCCCGGCTGATGTCGCCCATCGGCCTGGACCTCGGCGCGCGCACCCCGGAAGAGACGGCGATCTCGATCTGCGCCGAGATCATCGGCCGCCGCGCCGGCCGCGAGCTTCCCTCGTTGCGCGACACCAGCGGCCCGATCCACTGACGTTCGGCCGACGGCCGGTCACTGACGATCGGCCGAGGGCCCGCCAAGCACCGATGCCGCGGCGCCGGCGCCCAACACCGGCCCGGGCCGAGGCGGGCAGCTCAGTCGATCGACAGCAGCGCCGGGTCGCCGGCGCGCAGGGTGCTGTGATGACCGGCGGTGTCGAAGCGAACCTTGGTCCCGGTGTACGGCGCGTGGATCACGTACTCGCCGACGCCGAGGGACAGCATGACGTGACCGGGGTAGTACACCAGGTCGCCGGCACGAGCCGCTCCCAGCGTGACCGCGGGGACGCTGCGGATCTGGCTGCCGCTGCTGCGCGGCAGGGTCACGCCGGCCTGGTTCCAGGCGTACATCACCAGCCCGGAGCAATCGAACCCGACGCCGGGCTTGGACATGTAGCCGTGGTACGGCACACCGATCTGGGTGATCGCCACGGCCAGCGCGAGCAGGTGCTGGCGGTTGGTCCGGGCGAACGCGGCACGCATCGCGGTGCTGCTCACGCCGAGTTGGGTAGCGGCTCCCACGGCGAGCCGGTCGCGCAGGGTGCGGATCTCGGACTCGCGTTCGTCGACGAACTCGATCGACTGCTGGCGGATCAGGGCGACGACCCGGAGGGCGGCCTGCTGCACGGTGATGGTCGCCGCATCTGGGCTGGGAGCCGGGACGCGCAGCGCCGCGGGAAGCGGGCGGGCCGGGGCGGCGCCGGCGGCACCTCCTGCGGTCAGCGACAGCGCCGTGGTGCCGGCAGCGAGTGCGATGAACCGCAGGCCACGGCCCAGAGCGCGCCGCGAGGTCGTTGGTTTGGTCACGATGATCTCCTCGTGTTCGCCACCCCGCTGGTGGCCGTCGTGCGTGACGATCGGCGTGCGCCTCAGGTCACGGCGAGGTGCCGGGGAGCACCACCGCAGCGCTGCGTCGGCATGGGTCCGTCGGCGTAACGCGACAGCAGTATATGTCACGCGATCGTAACTATTGCGACGCAGGTGTCATCAGACACGTCTCCCCCACGCCACCGCCGGACCACCGGCTACCCTTCGCGGCGATGCCCCGCCCCGACCTCTCCCGTGCCCCGATGAACGTCGCCGTGACCGGGTTCGTCTCCGAGGTGTCCACCGAGCTGGCCGCGCTCACCGGCAAGCAGCCCGACGCATACCTCGCCGAAGCGACGATCGAGGCGTCGAACCTGGTCGGCGGCGTCCTCGCGGCCGACGGCCGGTTCACCGAGAGCGAGCTCGACGCCTACCTGGACGCGATCGGCCCGCTGCTCGATCCGCCGCTGATCACCACGGCGGCCAACCTGCGCGAGATGGGCATCCTCGCCGGCAAGCTGCCCACGCTGACACAGCCATCCGTGCTGTTCGACCTGCTCGTGCGCGCCGACGCGAAGAACGGCACCACGCGCAGCCACCTGTACTACGAAAAGGCCCTGCGCCTGGCCCACGTGGCCGCGGCCATCGACCTGGTGCCCTCGCTCGACGAGATCACCGCGATCGACTCGTTCCGCTCCACGCTGCTCGCCCATCTCGACGCCAACCACGTTCCCCGCCCCGGCCAGTCGTTCGTGCCCGTCACACCCAACGCCGGTGCCGCACCAGCGCGGGGCGGGCCAGCGCCCGGCGAGGGCGCCCGGCCGGCTACGCCCCAGCCGACCGCCGCCGACCCGGCCGCGACACCTGCACCACCCGCCCAGTCGCTGCCGCCCGCGCCGCCGGCGCGGCCGATCACCGAACTGCTCGCCGAGCTCGACGAGCTCACCGGCCTGGCCAACGTCAAAGCCGAGGTCCGCCGGCTCACCAGCCTGTTGCAAGTGCAACAACTGCGCCAGGAGCGCGGCCTCCCCGTGATCGAGACCAGCCACCACCTGGTGTTCGCCGGCAACCCCGGGACCGGCAAGACCACGGTCGCCCGGCTGCTGTCCGAGATCTACCACTCGATCGGCGTCGTCAGCCGCGGCCACCTGGTCGAGACCGATCGTTCCAAGCTCGTCGCTGGCTACGTCGGCCAGACCGCGCTGAAGACCCAACAGGCGCTCGAGGCCGCGCTCGGCGGGATGCTGCTCATCGACGAGGCCTACGCGCTGGCCCGTGGCGGCGACAACGACTTCGGGCGCGAGGCGATCGACACGCTCGTCAAGTTCATGGAGGACCACCGCGACGACGTGGCGATCGTCGCGGCCGGCTACCCGGCCGAGATGCAGGACTTCATCGACGCCAACCCGGGCCTGAAGAGCCGGTTCACGCGCACGATCACGTTCCCCGACTACACCGACGACGAGCTGGTCACGATCTTCGTCAAGCTCGCCGAGAAGAACGGCTACACCCTCACCGACGACGCGCTGGCCAAGGTCCGCCAGATGATCGGCGCCGAACCCCGCGGCCACGGGTTCGGCAACGCCCGGTTCGTGCGCAACCTGTTCGAGACCGCCGTTGCCCACCAGGCGATGCGCGTCGCCCCGCTGACCGACCCGAGCGACGAACAACTCGGCACGTTCGTCGGCGACGACATCGCACCTGTCGACAGCTGACGCACCGGCGTCCCACCGCGGCGCAGACCACGCCGCGACACGGCCTGCGGGTACTCTGTGGCGCATGTTGTGGGCGATCGTCGCGGTGCTGGTCGTCGGCGTCGCCGTCGCTGCAGCGCTCCGGCTGCGCCGCGGAACCGACCGCGGCCCGTCGATCGACCCGTTCACCGTGGGCGACCCGTGGCGGCGTCACGTGAGCACCGCGCAGTCGCTCCAGCGCGGCTACCAGGAACTGGTCGGCGGCACTCCCGACGGACCGCTGCGCGACCGGATGCGCACCGTCGAGCGCCAGGTGCGCGACGCCGTGGCCGAGTGCTACACGATCGCCAAGCGGGGCAACGACCTCGACGCGATGCTGCGCAAGCTGGACCCACCGGCGATCCGGGCGCGCCTGGAGCGGGCGACCGACGAGGCGGCCGCGACCTCGTTGACGTCGCAGCTGGCGACCACCGACCGGATCCGCGCGATACGTGACGACGCCGACGCCAAGCTGCGCGTGCTCACGTCACGGATGGGCGAGTTGCTCTCTGCCGCGGCCGAGGTGCAGGTCGGCGCCGACCCGACCGCCGAGCTCGGCTCGGCAGTCGACGACGTCGTCATCCAGCTGCAGGCACTGCGCCAAGCGGTCGAGGACGTCAACCAGGTCGACGCTGGCACCAACGCGAATCGCCAGCTGCCGTCCACGTGAGCCTGCTGAAGTCCAATCTCGCCGTAGCCAGCGGCACGGCCGCGTCACGCCTCACTGGCCTGCTGCGTGTCGCCGTCACCGGCACCGTGCTGGGGCAGCGGGCGCTGACCGACGCCTACAACCAGGCCAACGGCACGCCGAACATGATCTACGAGCTGCTGCTCGGCGGCGTACTGTCGTCCAGCCTGGTCCCGCTGTTCACCCGGCTGCACGACGAGGACGACCGCGACGGCACTGCCGCGGTGCTGTCCACGATCACCGCTGCGCTCGCCGCGATCACCGTGGTCGCCGTCGCCGCCGCGCCGCTGATCTTCCGCCTCTACTCGGTGACCACGTCCTCGACCGTCGATCGGGCGGTGTACCACGACGTCGGCACGATGCTGTCCCGGCTGTTCCTGATCCAGATCTTCTTCTACGGCGTCAACGCGCTGGCCGCTGCGTACCTCAACTCGCGGGACCGCTACCTGGCCGCAGCGTGGACGCCCGCGGCGTCCAACGCGGTGATCATCCTCTCGCTGCTGCTGGTGCCACGTGTCAACGACGGCAAGGTGCCGGTGCTCAGCGACGTCGTCACCAACACCTCGCTGCGTTACACGCTCGGCCTCGGGGCCACCATGGGCATCGCCGTGATGGCGCTGCTGCTGCTGCCGTCGGTGCTCGGCACCGACGCGCCGCTCCGCCTGCGTCCCGACCTGAAGCACCCGGCGATCTCCCGGCTCAAGACGCTGTCGGGGTGGGCGCTCGGTTACGTGGTCGCCAACCAGGTGGCCAGCGTGGTGATCAACAACCTCACCCATCCCGGATCGGGGAACCAGGACGCGTACACCAAGGCGTTCACCTTCTTCGTCCTGCCCCACGGCCTGCTCGGCGTGTCGATCGCCACCACCTTCCTGCCGCAGATGTCCCGCGCCGTCGCCCAGCGCAACAAGGCGCGGTTCCTCGAGCGCAGCAGCACGGCCATCGTGCTGGTGGCGATGCTCACCATCCCGGCCGGCTTCGGGCTGTTCGCCCTGCGCCGCTCGTCGATCGCCGCGGCCTTCCAGTACGGCGAGTTCAGCGCGGCCAACACCCTGACCACCAGCCGGGCGCTGGCCGGGTTCGCCCTCGGCCTCGGCGGGTTCAGCATGTACCTGATCGTGCTGCGCGGCTTCTATGCCCACCACGACGCGCGCACGCCGTTCGTGATCAACGTCATCGAGAACCTGATCAACATCGTCCTCGCCTTCGCCCTCTACCGCACCTACGGTGTCCTCGGCCTTGGCGCGGCATTTGCCGTGGCCTACATCGTCAGCGCCGCGCTGGCACTGGTGGTGCTGTCTTACAAGCTGCCCGGCTATCCGCTCCGCCGCGTCGTCGACAGCCTGTGGAAGATCACGCTCGCCTCGGTCGTGATGGCCGAGTTCGCCTACCTGGTCAGCGAGCGGTTCGGTTCGACCGCTCCGCCCGGAGCGATCGTCCGGGCGGTGGTCGGCAGCGTCGTCGGCGTGGCACTGTACGGCGTGCTGCTCGGCCTGCTCGGCGTGCGCGAAGCCGAGGAACTGGCGCGCCGGCTGCTCAGACGCGAACAACGCACGGGCACCGCAGTACGCTGACCCGCATGTTCAGGACCCTGAAGAAGTGGTGGCACTACATCACGGCGAAGTTCGACCACAGCTTCGAGCAGAACGCCGATCCGACCATCCAGCTGGAGCAGGCCATCAAGGAAGCCCAGTCGCAGCACATGCGGCTCAAGGAGCAGGCCGCCAACGTGATCGCCAATCAGAAGACGTCAGAGATCCGGCTGAAC
>CAZMHG010000110.1:0-2787 GCA_964565975.1 uncultured Ilumatobacteraceae bacterium
GTACAGCGGCAGGCCCTCGGCCGGCGCGTCGTAGAACTCGACCCGTGCCGCCAGTTCGGGGTTGAAGTCGGCGATGTACTCGCGCACCTCGTCGTACAGCCGACGGTCGTCGATCAGCACCCCGCGGTAGTCGGCGTTGAACTCCTCACGGATGACACGGACCGCCAACTCCGGCTCCTGGTAGAGCTTGGTCGGGCTCGTCGCCCTGGCCGCCTTGGCCGAGATCTGCGTCCACTGGTCGAGCAGGCGGGTCATGTCGGCGCGGAGCTCGTGCTCGCTGGCGTGCTCGGCCGCGGTGCGCACGATCAGCCCGTGCTCGGCCGGCTTGACCCGATCGAGGATGCCCCGCAGCCGCTTGCGGACGTCGTCGCTGAGGCGCTTGGAGATGCCGTACGTGCGCGAGTTCGGGATCAGCACGACGAACCGGCCGGGCAGCGAGACCTCCTGGGTGAGCCGGGCTCCCTTGGCGCCGATCGGGTTCTTCGTCACCTGGCACAGCAGCAGCTGCTTGGCCCGCAGCATCTGCTCGATGCGCGGCTGGCCGCCACCCTCGACGATGTCCTCGGCGTCGTACTGGACGTCGCCGCGGTACAGCACCGCGTTCTTCGGGGTGCCGATGTCGACGAAGGCGGCCTCCATGCCGGGCAGCACGTTCTGGACCTTGCCGAGGTAGATGTTGCCGTGGATCTGGGTCACGTCGTCGGCCGGCCGGCTGACGTAGTGCTCGATCAGGTTGCGGCCCTCCAGGACGGCCACCTGGGTGAGCCCGGAACGCACCTGGACGCACATCAGGTACCGGCCGACCGGGCGCCCGTTGCGCTCACGGCCGCGGCGCCGTTCCAGCGCGTCCGGGTCCAACTCGGCCTGCCCGGCGTGGCCGGCGGCAGCCTTTGTCGATGCCTTGGCGCGACCTCGCTTGCGCTTGTCGGCGGCCTCGCCCGACCCGTTGAGCGCCGGTTCGCCAGCCGGCTTCTTCGCCGCCGGTTCCGCAGTGCCTGCACCGGCCGCCCGCTGGCCACCACGGGCCTTGCCGCCGGCCCGCCCGCTGCGCCCCTCGGGCTTGTCCGGGGTGGCCGCGCCGTGCGGCTTGGACACGATCGCCCTGCCGGGTGGCGGGACCGCCGGCACCGGAGCCGCGGGCCGCGTGTCGCCGATCTGCGGGCGCCGCACCACCGCCGCAGCGGCCGCCTCGACGGACGGACGCCCCTCGGAGGCACGTTCCGGCAGTTCGACGTCGGCTGATGCTGCCGGCCGCGACGGCACCGGCCGATCGGCCGCACGGTCGGCGGCGCCGTCGCCGCCACGACGATCGCCATGCCCGGCGGCGCTGTCGTGCGCACCGTCGGAGGACTGGTCGGGATCGGGCCCGTCGCCGCCGGCCGACGCGTCCTCTGGTGACCCGTCGTCGGCCGTCCCGTCATCGGCAGCCCCGTCATCGGTGGCCGTCGGGTCGCCCGGACCCCGCCGCCGGCCACGCCCGCCGCGCGAGCCGCGGCGTCGCTTGCGGATGGTCGGCTGCCCGGCGATGTCCGGATCGCTGTCGTCGTCGTCCACCGGCAGGGCCGGCGCGACCGCTGGATCGTCGTCGTCCACCGGCAGGGCCGGCGTCTCGTGCACCGGCAGCACCGGCCTGTCGTCAGCCGGTTCGCCTGCTCGGGTGCGGCGCGTGATGTCGTCGTGTTCCATGGTTGCTCCTTGTCATGCCGCTGCCCCGGGGGCAGGGCGCGCGCCGACGGTGAGGGGAAGCACTTCGCTCCGCTCACCGGCGCGCTCGATCCATTGATGGGTGCGCACGATGCGGCCGGCCACGTCGAGCGGATCGCGCCCAGGGCACAACACCTGGACGAGCTCGACCGGGCGCAGGCCGCGCTGGCGCGTCGACAGCGTGGCGACCACGACGGGCGACCCGGCCGCGGTCACTCCCGACACGTCCAACGCCAACTGCTCGACGGCCGGGCGCACGTCGTCGGTGCGCCGTTGGCCCTTGCGCTCGCGCTCCAGCGCCAGCTCGGTCGACCCGAGCAGCCGCCCGATTGCATCGTCGGCTTCGGCCGGACCGACATCCGACAGGGTGATCCGCCAGCTGCAGGCGACCACGTCCTCCTGCAGCGAGATCCGCCCGGCGTCGCGGGCGACACGAGTGACCTCGTATCCGGCCGGGAGTGCGTCGGTCATCCGCCGGCGGAGCGCCACATCGTCGACGTCCCGATCCCCGTCGACAAAGTCGACGCCGAGACCCCCGCCGACGAAGGCGGCGTCGAGACCCTCGTCGACGAAGTCGACATCGAGGTACTCGGCGAACGACTCTGCGCCGGTCGGCAGGGCCAGCCCGAACGACATCCGCGGGCGCGGCGTGAAGCCACCCGTCGTGGCGACCCGCAGGCCGGCCTTGCGCATCGCCCGCTCCCAGTGCCGGGCCGAGTCGCGGTGGCTGGTGAAGCGCACCTTGCCCAGCTTGGTGTGGCGGATGCGCAGCTTCACGTGACACCTACCGGCTGCGGGCGCCGACCGAGGACGACCGGCATGTCGCCGCCGCGGCTGAGGTCCTGCCCGGTGCCCTGGCTGCCACCAGCAGGGGGCAGCGGCGAGGCGACGACGTGTTCGATGCCGTACCCGGTGCACACCCCGCAGTCGTAGCACGGCGTCCAGCGGCAGTCCTCCAAGCCGCTGCCGGCCAGCGCGGCCTGCCAGTCGGCCCACAGGAAGTCCTTGTGCAGACCGGCACGCAGATGGTCCCACGCCAGGACCTCGTCCTCGCGGCGGTGGCGGTACACGTACCAGTCGAGC
>CAZMHG010000110.1:2797-7788 GCA_964565975.1 uncultured Ilumatobacteraceae bacterium
GAGCGACAGCCCCTCGGCGGCCATCGCCTCCTCCCAGCGCGACATGCGGAAGAACTCGCTCCACTCCTGGAACACCCCGCCGTCACGCCAGACGCGCTCGATCACGGCGCCGATCCGGCGGTCGCCACGGGACACGATGCCCTCGGCGAGCGTCGCTTTCGGGTCGTGCCATTTCAGTTGCACGCCGCGCTGGCGTGCGGTCGCCGAGCGCAACAGGTCGACCTTGCGGCGCAGTTCCGTGTCGGTGTTCTGGCCGAACCACTGGAACGGCGTGTGCGCCTTGGGGACGAACCCGCCGAGGCTGACCGTCACGCTCGCCCGGTTGGTGTGCTGCTTGCCGATCGACACCACGCTCGCGGCCAGGTCGGCGATGCCCAGCGTGTCGGCGTCGGTCTCGGTCGGCAGGCCGGTCAGGAAGTACAGCTTCATTCGCGTCCAGCCCTGCGAGTAGGCCGCCTCGACGGCGCCGTACAGGTCCTGCTCGGTGATCAGCTTGTTGATCACGTTACGCAGCCGCCACGTGCCTGCCTCTGGTGCGAAGGTCAGCCCGCTGCGCCGCCCACCGTTGACCCGCGCCGCGAGGTCGACACCGAACGCGTCGACGCGCAGCGAGGGAAGGGCGACGGAGATCGTCTGGTCGGGTGCGCAGCCAACCGGGTTGATGCCGTCGATGATCGCGGCGACGTCGCTCATGTCGGCGGTCGACAGCGACGACAGGCTGACCTCGTCGTACCCGGTCCGGCGCAGCCCGTCGGCGATCATCGTGCGCACCTGTGCAGCCGGGCGCTCGCGCACCGGACGGGTGATCATCCCGGCCTGGCAGAACCGGCAGCCGCGGGTGCAACCACGGAACACCTCGACGCTCAGCCGGTCGTGTACGACCTCGGTCAGTGGGGCCAACGGGCGCTTGGGGTACGGCCACTCCCCCAGGTCGGCGACCGTGCGCTTGTGCACCACGTCGGGCACGTCGCCGAAGCGGGGGGTCACCGCGGCGAGTGCCTGGCCGTCGTAGGTGACGTCGTACATCGACGGCACATAGACGCCCGGCACCTGACTGAGCCGGCGGAGCACGCCGGTGCGCGAGCCAGGCGTGCGCCCTGACGCCTTCCAGTCGCGCACGACGTCGGTGATCTCGCCGACAACCTCTTCGCCGTCACCGAGGACCACCAGATCGACGTAGTCGGCGAGGGGTTCGGGGTTGAACGCGCAGTGCCCGCCGAGCACGACCAGCGGGTCGGTCTCGGTGCGCTCGCAGGACCGCACCGGGACCCCGGCGAGATCGACCATGTTCAGCACGTTGGTGTACACCAACTCCGCCGAGAGGTTGAAGGCGATCAGGTCGAACGCGCCGGCAGGCAGGTGCCCGTCGACGCTGAACAGCGGCAGGCCGCGCTGGCGGAGCAGCGACTCGAGGTCGTGCCACGGGGCGTAGGCACGCTCGGCGACCGCATCGTCGCGCTCGTTCAAGATTTCGTAGAGGATCTGCAGCCCCTGGTTGGGCAAGCCGATTTCGTACGTATCGGGGTAGGCGAGCAGCCAGGCGACCTTCCCAGCACCGTGCTGGGGGGACGCAGCGCCGTCCTCGCACCCGATGTACCGGGCGGGCTTTTGTACCTTGGCCAGGAGCGGTTCGACCCGGTCCCAGACGGAGATCATTTCGCGCAAGCCTACCGCGCCGGGTCCGGCGGAACGGACCGTGCCGGACCGCTAACCGGATGCAGCGCTCAGCGGTACCGGCGCATGTACACGTTCTGGACCAGGCCGAGCAGGCCGAACATCGCCAGCAGGCCCGATCCCCCGTACGAGATCAGCGGCAGCGGCAGCCCCGTCAGCGGCATGATCCCGATCGTCATGCCGATGTTCTGGAACACCTGCCAGAGGATCATCGTGAACGCGCCTGCGCAGATGTACGTGCCAAGGGTGTCCCGGGACATGTGCCCGATCCGCCAGATCCGGAACAGCACGACTGCGTACAGGGCGATGATCACCGCCCCTCCCATCAGCCCGAACTGCTCGCCGATCGCCGAGAACGGCAGGTCGGCCCACTGCACGGCGATGCCGCCGGTGCGGCTGTTGGTGATCGGGCCCTTCAGCCAGCCCTTGCCGAACAGCCCGCCAGTGGCCACCGCGTTGAGTGACGACTTGAACTGGCGGCAGGCGTCGGGGTCGGTCTTGCACACCGCGTCGTTGACGAACACGGTGAGCCGGGTGATCTGGTACGTCTTGACGAACCGGGCCAGCACCGCGGCGGCCACGGTGCACACCGACAGCACTGTGATCATCGCGATGTGCTTGAACCGCGCGCCGGCAACCAGCAGGACGCCCATCGCCATGGCGACGATCACCGAGGCCGAGCCGAGGTCGGGCTGGATGATCACCAGCGACGTCGGGATGCCGATCAGGATCAGGCCGCCGACGAACTTGGCGTAGGCGATCCCCTCGCGCATCCCGTCGTGGCGGTCGTCGGCCAGGTACGCGCCGAGCGCGAGCAGCACGGTGACCTTGGCGAACTCGGCCGGCTGGACGTTGATCGGCCCGAGGTCGATGCTCAGCCGCAACCCGCGGGCCGACGTGAGCGGCCCGAGGAACCACACGGCCACCAGCAGCACGACCGTGGCGATGTACAGGCCGAACGCCCGTTCGCGCCAGTAGTCGTAGTCCACGGCCATCACCACGACCATCACGATCACGGCGAGCACCAGGAAGATCTCCTGGCGCTGCAGGAACTGGAACGGGTTGGCGACCTTGGTCCACGTCGCCGAGTACACCGTCGCCAACCCGCACAGTGACAGCGCACCCTGGGCGAGCAGCAACAGCCAGTCGATGTTCCGGCTCGGCGCGCTGGCGCTGGCACGGATGTTGCCCAGGCCGCTGTCGGGCCGCCGTTGGAGCAGCGACGTGGGCATCAGTCGCGCTGCGTGTCGGAGCCGCCCGTGAGGCAACCCCGCACGGCCGGGTTCAGGCTGGCCGGCGCGGCGGCCACGTTGGAGGTGACGTCCAGCGGGTCGCTGATCTGGACCGAGTCCATGCGGATCAGCCCGAAGATCGCGCTGTACACGCACTTGGTCACCGGCGCCGCGGCCTGCGAGCCGAACCCGGCCTTCTCCAGGTAGGCGTACATCGCGTACGGGTGCTCCTTGTTGGCGACGAACGAGCCGAACGCCGACGAGTCGTTCCACGGCAGGCTGGCCGCGCCCTGGGCGGTGCCGGTCTTGCCGTGCAGGCCGATGCGCTTGGGGAAGCTGGCGAACAGCTTCTCGCCGGTGGTCGCGTGGTAGTCGTTGTAGGCGTACACGCCAGGGCCGGTGATCACCCGGCGCAGGCCCCGCACGATCGGGTTGCGGATCTCGGCTGGCATCGCCAGCTTCTCCACCACGGTGCCCTTGGCCTTGTTCGACACGACCTTGCCCTTGCTCAGGTCGGCCACGGCAGGGCCCTTGTCGGGCACGCCAGGGGCGAAGATCGCCCGGATCAGCGTGACCTGGTAGCGCGTGCCGCCGTTGGCCAGCGTGGCATAGGCGTTGGCCGCTTGCACCGGGGTGGCGGCCATCAGCCCCTGGCCGATCGCCATCAGCACCGAGTCGCCCGGCTGCAGCGACTTGGCCTCGCCCTTGGCCAGCACCTTCAGGCGGACCAGTTCGGCTTTGACCTTGCTGTCGGGCACGCGCCCGTCCCACTCGTAGGGCAGCTCGATGCCGGTGTCGTGCCCGAACCCGAACTTCTCGATCTCGGTCTTGAACAGCTCGTGCTGGGGGTCGGCGGCGTAGAACGAGTCACCGAGCCAATAGAAGAACACGTCCGAGCTGACCGCGAGCGCGGTCTGCACGCCGACGTAGCCGTATCGCGACGGGTTGCCGAGACGGTTCTTGGCGTTGGTGAACTGGCACTTCGCGCCGGTCTCGGCACATCGCTTCTTGGAGATCGTCCGCAGCGTGTAGGTGCCCGAGTCGCCGTACGTCGTGCTGCCGGTGATCAACCCGGCGTCCATTGCCGACCAGGCGACGAAGGGCTTGAACGACGATCCCATGTTGTACCGGCCCTGGGCGGCGCGGTTGACGAGGCTCGACTCGTCCGGGTCGGTGTTCTGCGGGAAGATCTGGCGGAACTTGGCCAGCGGGATCGTGCCGTTCATCCAGCGGTTGTCGAACCGCGGGTAGGACGACATCGCCAGGATCGAGCCGTTGGTGTAGTTCTCCACGACCACGGCGCCTGCCGGTGCCTTGTACTGCTTGTACGCGGGGTAGGCGTGGCGCTTGCCGTCCGAACCGATGTAGGTGTACACCCGCTGCCCGGTCTTCTTGTCGATCGGGTTGTACGGCGCACCGCGCTTGCTGCTGCCGGGCGGGTAGTAGGGCAGGTTGCGCCGCATCTTCAGCTGCGTCTCCAACGCCTGGTCGACGAACTGCTGCACCTGCAGGTCGATCGTCAGCTCGATGTCGTTGCCGGCGATCGGGGCGGTGTAGGAGATCTCCCGTTTGACGTTGCCCATCGCGTCGATCTCGACCACGCGCTTGCCCGAGGTGCCGTGCAGCACCGACTCCATCGACGCCTCGATCCCGAAGGTGCCGACGCGCTCGTCCGGCCGGTAGCCGAGCGACTTGTAGTGGTCGACGGTGGTCTCGTCGATCGCCCCCATGTAGCCGACGATGTGGCTGGCCAGCGGCGAATAGTGGTACACCCGCGACGACTGCATCGTGAAGTCGATGCCCGGGAAGTCCTCCTTGCGTTCGAGGATGTAGTTGACCTGATCCTCGCTGATCCCTTCGATCAGCGGCATCGGCACCAGGTGCGAGTAGCCGTTGGTGTCCGTGCACACCGGGACGGTGGGCGCCTTGTAGCACGGGTCGTAGCGCAACTGCAGCTGGGTCTCGGTGACGTTCAGCCCGGGCACCTTGGTCAGCCGGGTGAACAGCACGTGGCGGTTGTCCTTCTTCAGGATCGTCACCCAGTCCACGGTCAGGACGCGCTCACGGCGATTGTCCGCCAGGACG
>CAZMHG010000111.1:0-7739 GCA_964565975.1 uncultured Ilumatobacteraceae bacterium
CCGGCTCGGAAGACCCGGTGACGATCGCCTGGATCGGCGATCTGAGCGGCAACCCCGTCCTCGTCGCCAACGGCAAGGCAGCGCTCGCCGCGGCCAACCTGGCCGTCAAGGAGGCGAACGACGCCGGCGGCATCAACTGCCACAAGATCACCTTGGACGTGTCCGACGAGGCTGCCGATCCGGCGGTCACCGCAACGGTCGTGCGCGCCGCGGTCGACAAGAAGCCGGCGGCGATCACCGGGCTGACCATCAGCAGCCTGCTCGCCGGTTCGGTCTCCACCGTCGCCAGCGCCAACATCCCCTGGATGGGCACCTCGCCGATCTTCAAGGGCGTCGACACGCTGCCGTTCTTCTACTCCACGCAGATGGCCAACGCCGTCGGCGGCTCGATCGACGTGCAGGCGCTCAAGCAGCTCATGGGCGGCAGCCTGGCCGGCAAGAAGATCGCGATCCAGGGCAACACGCCGAGCGCCACCGTCGACGAGATCATCGCCTCGATCACCGCCGGCCTGTCGGCCGAGGGCGTCACCGACCCGATGATCATCCGCGACCCCATCGCCACGACGACCTGGGCAAGCCAGGCGGCCAACGTGGTGTCGGCCGGGATCGAGGCGCTGATCACCATCGGCTCCGACGGCCAGACCAAGATGATGGGTGCCGCGCTGACCACCGCGGGTTACAAGAACGTGCACCTGAGCCACATCTTCGGCAACGCCACGCCGACGTTCGCAGCCGTCAACAACCCGAACTTCAGCGCCCTTCGCGACACCAACGCGGCGAGCCCCGGCTCCGAGCTGGAGACGGCGCTGAAGAACGCCGGGATCTCCGTCGACGATGCGAACCTCGCACCTGGGTACTTCGGCCGGGAGTACGCCGCGATGTACGTGCTGACCGAGGCCCTGAAGAAGTGCGGCATCCCGTGCTCGACCGACGCCTTCGTCGCCGCGGTGACCGCGCTCGGCAAGGTCACCGTGCCGCACGACGTGGTGCCTGGCGGCGTGGACTTCTCGACCAGCCACAACGGGATCAACTCGGCGACGATCTGGGGTGGCGGCGATCCTGCCAACCCGAAGGCCGTCGGCGACCCGATCGTCGGTTCGTGATCACCGGCGTCAGCCGCTGAGCTGACGCACCACACCACCTGCGTCGCACGACGAGCGGGACGGTCCGGGTCTGTGGCCCGGACCGTTCCGCCGTCAGCGACCGACATCCAGTCCGTTGCCCGCACGATCGTCGAACGGAGCGAGACGCATGTCCCCGCCTGTCACGTCCCCGTCTGCCACCCCCGCCAAGTCATCGGTGCGCTTCTCCCTGCACATCTCGCCGATGCTCCCGCCGCTCGACCAACTGGGCACCCAGGGAGCGTTCGAGCCGATGTTCCGTCTCGCCCAACTGGTCGACGACCTCGGCTACTACGGCGGCTACCTCGGGCACCACTCGTTCCACTCCGAGGTCGGCCTGCCGGCGTCGCCGTTCGTGATCCTGTCGGGCATCGCCGCACGGACGCAGAACCTGCGCGTCGGGACGGGCATCTACATCGCCAACCTCCATCACCCGTTGGCGATCGCCGAGCACATCCAGCCGCTCGACCAGATCTCCAACGGCCGCGTCGTCGTCGGCGTCGGCGCCGGATACCGCAAGCCAGAGTTCGACGGCTTCGGGGTCGACTTCAGCCGGCGCGGGCGACGGCTCGACGAGACCATCAAGATCTGGAAGCACGGCTGGACCACCGGGACCTTCGAGCACGACAGCGCGATGTTCGTCATCCCGCCGTCGCCGGTGTGGCCACCGTGCGTCCAACGACCGCACCCGCGGATCATGGTCGGCGGCACGTCCGACGCCGCGCTTCGCCGTGCGGCGACACTCGGTGACGGCTGGTTCACCTCCAACCCGCTCGACCCGATGGCCGAGGTCGTCGCCGAGACCGAGCGCTACAAGGCAGCGGCGATCGCCGCCGGGCGGACGCCGTACATCTGCCTGCTGCGTCAGGCGTGGGTGGCGCCCACGGCGCGCTTGGTCGAAGAGCAGTGGCTCGACCGCGCGCTGGGGTTCATCCGCTCGTACTACCAGGCCGGGTCGCGTGGCGCCGAGGACTCCGACGCGATCCTGCAGCGTGTGGTCAACGGCGAGCGTCCCTCGTACCAGGAGTTCGCCAAGGACCGCGCCATCGCCGGCACACCGGACTTCTGCATCGAGGAGCTGTGCAACTGGCACGACCGGATCGGTTTCGACGAGGTCAGCCTGCTGTTCGGCGGGACGAAGGGGTACGACAGCCTGTCGGCGGCCTACACCCTGTTCGCCCGCGAGGTGATCCCGGGCTTCCGGGCGTCGACATGACCGCGACGACCCGGGCAGACACGACGAGCGAGGTACGCCGATGACCAACCGACTGCCGACGAACTCGCCGCTCAAAGGTGTGTTCCAACTGGCGTACGTCACGCGTGACTTCGAACGCGCCGTGAAGATGTTCGCCGACGACTACGGCATGACCGAGTTCGGCCGGCTGAGCAACCTGGAGATGACCGTCCCGTCCGGCGAGAAGATGAAGATCGAGGTCGGCCTGGCATGGATCGACGACATCCAGATCGAGATCATCGAGCCGCGCGGAGGCCACGACGGGCTCTACCGTGACGCACTCGACGGCCGCGACTCGGTGGTCGTGCCCCACCACCTGGGCATGCTGCTGGACACCCGCGAAGCGATCGACGAGGAACGCGCCCGCGCCGCGCGCGCCGGCCAGCAGGTCGTGCTCGACGGGGAGATCGCAGGGATGTCCGCGTTCATGTACGTCGATGCCCGCCCGCTGCTCGGCCAGTACCTGGAGTACCTGTACTTCAGCCCGGAACGGCTCGCGTTTCATCGCTCGATGCCACGGTTCTGAGGTGCGCAGGTGACGAGCACCACGAGCTCCGATCTGGCCGGGCGTGTCGCGCTCGTCACCGGCGGCTCGGGCGGGATCGGCCTCGCCACGGTCCGGTCGCTGGTCGCCGCCGGCGCGAAGGTCGCCCTGTCGGACGTCGTCGCCGAACCGGGCCGCGCTGTCGCCGCCGAGCTGGCGGCGCACGGCGCGGAGGTGCTGTTCGTACCGTGCGACGTGAGCAGCGAGGCCGACGTCGTCGGGCTGGTGGCCGACGTGGTGCGCCACTTCGGCCGGCTCGACATCGCCGTCAACAACGCCGGCACGCTGGGCACCAGCGCGCCGATCGCCGACCAACCGCTTGACGCATGGAACCGCGTGGTGGGCGTCAACTTCACCGGCACGTTCCTGTGCCTGCGCGAGGAGTTGAAGGTGATGCGCGAGCAGCGCAGCGGGGTGATCGTCAACACGGCCTCGAACACCGGCGTGCACGGCGTGATGAACGTCGCTCCGTACGGGGCGACCAAGTTCGCGGTGATCGGGCTGACCCGCAGCGCCGCGCTCGAGAACGGCCAGTACGGCATCCGGGTCAACGCCGTGTGCCCCGGATTCACCCGAACGGCGATGCTCGACCTGTCGACCGGACACGACGAAGCGGCGTTGACGCGCTTCGCGTCGGTGGTGCCCCTTGGCCGCATCGGCGAACCCGACGAGGTCGCCCAGGTGATCGTGTGGCTCGCCTCGGACGCCTCGTCCTACGTCTCGGGGAGCACGATCATCGTCGACGGCGGCCGCACCGCATGACGACGACGAACCGCAACCTGCGGGTGACGGACAGCAACAAGGAGGCAGTGTGACATGACCAGCGAAGCGATGAAGCGCCTGCTCGACCTCGATCCCGACGCCTTACGGTGTCCGTACGGGATCTACGCCGAGGCGCGCCAGAACGACGAACCGGAGTACATCCCCGAGCTGGAGAGCTTCCTGCTGACGCGGTACGCCGACATCAACAACGTGTCGCGCAACAACCAGCTGTTCTCGTGCCAGGCGCCGCTCGGCCCGATCGCCGCGCGCCAGCAGCTCGAAGGCGTCGCCGCGGTCGTCGCCGAGGATCCCGAGCTCGGCCGCGAGCTGGCCGAGCTGCGCTCCGTCCCGCGGGTGCTGCTCCACGCCGACCCGCCCGGGCACATCCGCCAGCGGCGGCTGGTGATGCCGGCGTTCGCCCCACCGAAGATCGCCGCGATGGTGCCGTTCATCCGCTCGACGGCCGAGACGCTGGTGGATCGGTTCGCCGACCGGGGTTCGGCCGAGATCATGTCCGAGCTGGCCAACCCGCTGCCGATCGCCGTGATCGCGCGCATGCTCGGCGTGCCGGTCGACGACATGGCGAAGTTCAAGCGGTGGTCCGACGACTCCGTGCGCAACGTCGGGCGCCAGGGCCTCAGCCCGGACGAAGTCCGCCGCGTGCTGCTGTCCCAGCTCGAGATGTTCCGCTACTTCGGTGCGGTCGTCGCCGACCGCAGGACGAACCCGACCAACGACATCATCTCCGACCTCGCTCATGCGACGATCGACGAGGCGCCGCTGACCGACGGCGAGATCCTCAACATGGTGCGCGTCTTCCTGGTCGCCGGGAACGAGACGCTGAGCAAGTTCATCGCCTTCGCGGTGATGCAGCTGGCCGGCGATCCCGATCTGGCCGACCGCTTGCGCGCCGACACCGACCTGATTCCCGCGTTCGTCGAGGAGGTGCTGCGGCTGGAGCCGCCGATCCAGGGCCTGTACCGAACGGCGACGGACGACACCGAGATCGGTGGCGTAGCGATCGCCAAGGGCCAGAGCGTGTGGATGTCGTACGCCTCGGGCAACCGGGACGAGCGTCAGTACAGCGAACCCGACGAACTGCGCCTGGACCGCGAGGCGAGCGCGCCGCAGCTCGCCTTCGGCATCGGCGCGCACTTCTGCCTGGGCGCCGGCCTGGCGCGCACCGAGGCGCGCGTCACGCTCGAAGTGCTGCTCGACCGGCTCGACGATCTGCGCCCGGCCGACGGGACTGACGTCACCAGGCTCGACTTCGAGGACAGCTTCCTGATCCACGGGCCTCGGGCGTTGCACGTGCAGTTCACCCGTCGGGTGCAACCCGCCAAGTAGTTGCATGATCACGCAAATATAAGGTACGATCATCACCTGCGGCCGGAGCACCGGGCGCACGGGGACAGGCAAGGGGACTGGGGGCGTGATGGAGCCAACTGATGTGCCGACGGCGGCGTTGGATCTCGACCTTGACGAGCGGTTCTTGTCGGACCCGTGGGGAACGTGGAAGGACCTGCGCGCCAAGCATGCGGTGTTCCGGGCGATCCCCGGGACGCCCGCCGGCAACGACGTGTGGGTGTGCACCCGCGAAGCGGCGATCCGCGATGCCTACAAGCTGGGTCCCGAGTACTTCTCCAACCAGATCCTGTTCCCCTACACGCCCGTCACCGAGCGCCAGTTGGGCCTGGTGCAGATGGACCCGCCCGAGCACACCGTGCTGCGCCGGGCGATGTCGCCGCTGTTCGGCCCCGGCGTGATCGACGCGATGCGTCCCCGGATGCACGAGCTGTGCCGCGAGATCATCGGCGAGTTCATCGGCGACGGTGGCTGCGAGTACGTCAGCCAGTTCGCCAAGCGCTACGTCGCTGCGGTGTTCATGGAGTACCTCGGGGTACCGCTCGACCAGCTCGACGACCTGCTGCGCTGGGCATACGACGTCGTGCACCTGACGGTCGAACAGGACCCGGACCGGTCGCGCCTGGCCTCGGCGATGGGCAACATCCGCGCGATGATGGCCGGGCTGGCCGACGCCCGAAAGGCCGATCCGGCCGACGACCTCGTCACCGCGATGGTCCGCATCGCCGCCGAGCTCGACCTGCCCGAGACCGACCTGCACGGCACGCTGGTGCTCCTGTTCCTCGGCGGCCTCGACACCACCGCCGGATCGTTGAGCTTTGCCGCACGTCACTTCGCCGAGAACCCGGCCGACCGCGCCGTGGCCACCAAGGACCAGGAGTCGATCGCCAACGCGACCGAGGAGATCCTGCGCGCCTTCGGCATCCTCAACGCCACCAAGCTCGTCGTCAAGGACGTCGAGCTGCGCGGCTGCCCGATGAAGAGCGGCGACCGCATCGTGCTCGCCACCAGTTCGGCCGGCCGTGACGAAGCCGTGTTCGAGGACGCCGAGAGCGTGCGCTTCGACCGTGACAGCTACCGCCACATCGCCTTCGGGCTGGGGCCCCACCGCTGCATCGGGTCGCATCTGGCGCGTGCCGAGATCCAGATCTTCATCGAGGAGTGGAACCGGATGATCCCCGACTATTGGGTTGCCGATCCGGCAGGCATCCACACCCACGGCGGCACCGTCATGGGCATCGACAAGCTGCCGCTCGCCTGGTGACATCCACGTGCATGTCCACGATCGTTGACGCCGAGGTCGTCGCCGAAGGCCTGCAGATGGCGGAGGGCCCTGTCGCGCTGTCGGACGGAAGCGTTCTGGTGTGCGAGATCGCCGCGGGGCGGATCGTGCGGATCACCGCCGACCACCGCGTCGAACCGGTCGTCGACTGCGGCGGCGGGCCCAACGGCGCCGCGATCGGGCCCGACGGCGCGCTGTACATCTGCAACAACGGCCGCCGCCAACGACCGGCCGCGATCCAGCGCGCCGACCTCGACAGCGGTGCTGTCACCGACGTCTACCTCGGTTGCGACGATCAGCCGTTCCTCTCGCCGAACGATCTCGTCTTCGACGCGGCGGGCGGGATGTGGGTGACCGACACCGGCATCGTCCGGCGGCGGGTCATCGACCGCGGCGCGGTGTACTACGCCCTGCCCGACGGGTCGCGGATCACGGCGGCGATCGCCCCGGTCGACACACCGAACGGCATCGCCCTCGGTGCGCACGACAGCACGCTCTACTACGCCGAGACGGTGGCGTGCAGGGTGATGCGGCGGGATGTGGCCTCGCCCGGCGTGCTCGCTCCGACGACCGGTGTCGGCCTGCCCACACTCGACCGCGGCGAACCGCTCGACCTCGACAGCATCGTCGCCCGACTGCCCGGCTACGCGATGTTCGACTCCATGGCGGTCGACGCAGGGGGATACCTGGTGATCGGCACGCTGCTGCGCGGCGGGCTGACCGTGATCTCGCCGTCGGGCGACGTCGAGCACCTGGACCTGCCACCAGCGCTGGACGACGCCTTCGTGACCAACATCTGCTTCGGGGGTGCCGACCTCCGCACGGCCTACGTCACGCTGGCCAGAACGGGGCGGCTGATCGCGTTCGAGTGGCCGCGACCCGGCCTGCGCCTGAACTTCAATCGATGACCGCCAGCCGGGCCGAACGCACAACAGCGGATGCGCTTTGTCCGTGCGCAACGGTGTGACGGCCACCCGACCCACCACCCCGACCGCGGCACTGCCACACCACCCGAGAGGACGACCGAGATGAGCTCTCCACTGCTGTCCGACATCCAAGATCACAAGACCGTCATCACCCTCAACCGCCCCGAGGCGCACAACGCCTTGAACCGCGAGCTGCAGCGGGCGATCGACGAGGCCGTCACTCAGTTCGACGCCGATCCGGACCAACGCGTGCTGATCATCACGGGCGCGGGCGGCAAGGCGTTCTCCGCCGGTGCCGACCTGAAGGAGCTGGCCGAGTTCGACGTTCCGTCGCCGTTCGCCGCCGGCCCTGGCAAGGACTACATGGAGCCGTTGGCCAGCTGTTCGAAGCCGGTGATCGCGGCGATCGACGGCTATGCGCTCGCCGGCGGCGCCGAGCTCGCCTACGCGGCCGACATCCGGATCGGCACCGGCGCGATGAGGATCGGCAACCCCGAGCCCCGGC
>CAZMHG010000112.1:0-7697 GCA_964565975.1 uncultured Ilumatobacteraceae bacterium
CCGCGAGGAGGGCGACGACCTTGGAGCCCGTGGTGCTGGCGTGGGTGGTCATGGCGTCTCTCTTCGGTTCGGGGCCGTCAGGCCAGGGAGAAGCGGTCGAAGCGGAGCGTCCCGGTGTCGGCACGCGTGCCGGTCGTGGCATTGGCGTTGCCGATCAGGCCGAAGTAGACGCCGGTGGCGCTCTGGTTGGCCGTGCCACCGTTGACGGCGATCGTGGTGCCGTTGATGGTGACCGTGGTGCGCGCCGAGTTCCTCGTCCAGTCCACGACCGCGGTGTACGACGCCGCGTTGGCGAAGTTGCGCCAGGTGGACGTGGAGTACGCACCGTTCGTCCGGCGCACGACCAGGCGGAACCTGTTGGACCCGGTCGTCGTGCTCTTGCCGAACTCGACCCGGACCAGGTCGGTGCCGCTCGGACCGTCGATGACGAAGATGCTGCGTGCCTCCGTCGCGTTGGCGCAGGTGACCGTCGCCGACGGAGCGCACCCCGTGCGGGTACCGGCGTTGATCGCCATCTGGAACGACGCCCGCAGCGTGGTCGCCGACGGCGCCGACACCATTCCGACGACGGTGAGGTCGCGGAAGGCGTTCCGACCCGTGCCGGTCAGGGGCGTGATGAGCGACCGGTTGCCCTCGAGCGCCGGCGTCCCGCGCCATGCGTTGACCGCGGTCTGGTTGGTGAACGCGGTCTCGGTGGCGCCCAGCGAGCTGTTGACGTTGTTCCTGAAGAACGGGATGTGGACGATCGTGTAGCTGATCGAGCTCGTCCGGAGGTTGCCCGCCACGTCGCGGACCCGCAGGCCGATGGTGATCGCCCCGTTGGTCAGGTTCGACGTGAGCAGGTTGCGCGTGACGCTGATCGACCAGCTCGCGGCCCCGACCGGCTTGCCGGTCACGGCCGTCCCGCCGCCCACGCCGGGGTCGGCGCCGATCCACCACTCGGCGAAGCCCACGCCGCTGCCCGCGCTGGTCCCCGCCACCGGGTCGGTGACGGTCGCCTGGACGGTGAGCGTGCGGCTGCCCGGCAGGGTCGTGCCCTGCGAGGCGGAGAAACCGCTGATGGTGGGCGCGGTCCGGTCGAGCAGGACCGTCGTGGCGGGGCTGGTGGCGCTGCGGTTGCCCGCGGCGTCGGTCGCGGCGACGGAGACGCTCACCGGGCCGTCGGCGGTGATGCCCGCGAGCCAGGCCAGCGGCATGTCGCCGGTCCAGTCGCCATTGGGCAGCGCCGACATCGTGAGACCGAGCGGGCTGTTGAGATCGCCCGGGGTCGCGCCGACGTAGGCCTCGACGGTCGTGATGGCCGAGGTGACGCCGCCGGCTCCGGCGACGTCGTGGAGCTTGGCCGTGACCCGGACCGAGTCGGGCTTGCTGGCGCTGCCCACGAGGCCGTCGGTGACCTTCGGGTCGAGGGTGACCAGATCGATCGCCGGGGCGGTGCGGTCCACCGTGAGCGTCGAGACGCTCTCGGTGCCCCAGTGGCCGTACTGGTCCTTGCCCTGGACGTGGACCTTCTGGAGGCCCTCCGGGAGGGCGGTGACGTCGAGCGTGGCGTCGCCCGCGGCGACGACGCGCGGGCCGTTGGTGGTCACGACCGTCGAGGCGACGACGTTGCCGGCGTCGGCCGGGTCGCTGGACGCGCCCACCCAGTAGCGGGCCGCGGTGACGTTGCTGCCACCGGTCGTCGTCTCGTCGAGGGTCGACTGGATGTCGGTGGTCGTCGGACCGTAGACGCCGCCCACGATCGGGTCGGTGAGGACGGTGGCCGCCGTGGGGCCGGCGTTGTCGACGCGGAAGTGCGTCGCGCCGAACGCGCCCCAGTGCGTGCCCGAGGCGTCCTTGGCCCGCACCCACAGCGTGTGCTGGCCGGTCGAGAGGCCGGCGAGCTGCGCGTCCGAGAGCGACCACGTCACGGTCGCCGGGCTGCCGCCCCAGGCGCCGACGAGGTCGGTCGCGGCCGTCGAGTCGTTGCCGCTGACGGCAGCCGGGTCGACCTGGTCGATGAAGTACTCCGCCCCGCCGACACCCTGGGCGTCGGTGAGCGTCGCCTTGAAGCTCGCGGCGTGCGCGGTGAGGCCGGTGCCGGCGGCGACGCCGGGCTGGCTGGTCACGGCGATGCTCGCGATCTTCGGGCCGGCGAGCGAGCCCGGCGTCACGGCCCCGGTCTCGATGAAGGTGAGGGCGCCGCCGAGGACCGGGGCGTTCTTCGACACCGTGTTGATGTCCTGGCCGTTGCGCAGCTCGCCCGGGGTCGAATAGAGCGCGTAGCGCGTCGGCACCGGGTTGCCGCCGAACGTCGGGTCGGCGGGCATCGTGATGCGCGCGTCGAACGTATCGCCGGTGGCCATCATCCGGCCGGAGACGTCGAGCGGAGCCGGCAGCGGCCGCGACCCGCGGGCCACGACGTGCAGCCGGGTGCCGAGGAGCGTCGGGCTCTTCTCGAGCGCCGCGCCGTTGACGACGCGGAGCATCAGGTCGGCACCGGGCGTGCCCGCCACCACCTGGGTGTCGGGGTAGGCCAGGCCGTTGAGCAGGTGGTACTGCGGCGACCAGTAGCGCATGTTGAAGCCGGCCGGGTCGGCCGCGAGGCGGGTGTCGACGTCGGTGTAGACGAGCACCGCCTCGTCGACGTAGCCCTGCTCGGCCGCGTCGTAGGCCACGCCCTGGGGCTTGCCCGCCGCGTCGCCGGGGATCGTCGAGACGACGCCTGCCGTTGACGGTCGCACGACGAGCGCACCGACGAGGCCCATGGCGATCTGGCGAGCGCCGTCGGCGCCGATGCCTGCCTGGTAGGTGAACGTGCCGGCGCGGTCGGGCGTGAAGGTGAACGTCCCGGTGTCGCCCGGGGCCACCGGCGCGCCGACGATCTTGCCGTCGAGCTGCGGCATCGACAGCGACACGGACTGGTCCATGCCGGCGATCACGGGCAGGTTGTTGGTGAGGGTGATGGTCATCTCGACCCCGACCTCGCCGGTGATGACCGCGGAGCCGCCTCCCGCCGCGACGTCCTCGGTCGAGAACTTCCACGTGGTCAGCGTGATCGGCGTCGCCGACTTCACCTGCAGCGCGCTGGTCGTGCCGGTCCGCGCGTACAGGGTGCACGCGCTCGTGCTGGCGCACGGCGACGCGAGCAGCGCGTTGGGGGTCACGACGGCGCGTGGCGTGGACACCACGGACGCGTGGACCGACGTGGTCGCCGCCCGGGGCGCGACGGCAGCCGGGGTGACTGCCGTCGCGCGCCCGGAGGCGAGCGCGTTGCTGAGCGGGACGGCCGCCACCGCGCCGGCGCCGGCGATGAGCGCGAGGCTCAGTCCGGTGCCGACGGTGCGGCGCACGCGACGGGACGAGGTGCTGGTCATGTCGTTGTCCTCGCTCACTGGGCCAGGCACTTGGGATCGCTGGCCGGGTCGATGCGGATGAGCGTCATCTGCCCGCCGAAGGAGGCGCCGTAGTTGGTCGCCCGCTGGAGCGCGTGGTTGTGCGCCATGTGGTAGTACTCGCCGCAGACGTTCAGCGACGTCACGCCGGCCGGCAGCTCGCCGGTCTGGCCGAGGTAGGGGCTCATCGAGTACCAGGTCGACGCCGAGGTCAGGACGTCCTGGTACGGCGACATCGCGACCGGGATCGGGTTGCTGGTCGGATCCCACTTCTCGACGTTGGTCCAGTCGAAGAGCGCGTCCGCGGTCCGGTTCGCGCCGAGGTCGACCAGGAAGCTCCCGTAGGTGCCGTCGCGCGTGCCGTCGTTCAGCGGCGCGCCGTCCTCGGCGATGACGCGCTCGGTGTTGCCGTGCGGGTGGAAGGCCGCGTCGGTCGGCATCACGTTGATGTAGCGGACGAGCGCCGGCTTGGTGTCGCCGTTGGCCGCCTGCTCCTGCACGTGGACCATCGACCCCTGCGGCTGGCTCGGGAGCCAGGCCGCGTTGTTCGGGGCGACGGTGTCCGGGGCGCTTCGGCCGTTGAGCAGGAAGTACTTGGGCGAGTACTTGCTCCAGTCGAAGGTCTTCTTCGTCTCGACCGCGAGGTGCAGGGCCGGGTCGACCTGGGACAGGACGTGGAGGAACTCGCGACCGGGCTGGAACTCGGTCGACTGGGCGTAGGCCCAGGTCGGGTGGCCCTTGGGGCGCACGATGAGCGCGCCGTAGAGACCCATCTCGACCTGCTTGTCCGGGTCGGTGCCGCTCTCGTAGAGGAACGTGCCCGGCTTGTCCGCGGTGAACTGGTAGGTCACCGAGCCGCCCTTGGCCGCAGCCGTGGGTGCGAGCGACGAGACGCGGCCGCCGGCGCCGATCGGCACCGAGGGGGCGCCGTCGGCCGTCACGCCGACCTGGCCCGGGAAGACGATCGAGGTGGCCTCGTCGAGGTTGTTGGTGAGCGTCACGGTGATGACGTCGCCGGTCTCGGCGCACAGAGTTGGGCCGGGGAGGCGGAACGCGCTCGTGTCGGTGGAGTAGCCCCACGAGTAGAGGACGTTGCCGTCCGGCATCGCGATGTGCCCGTCGCCGGTCGACATCGCGAACGTGCGGTTGGTCCCGGAGATCCTGCCGTAGTCGCAGAGGATGCCCTCGGCGTCCGTCGGTCCGGCCGCCGACGCGGCGCCGGAGCCGGCCCCGATCGTGACCAGCCCGACCGACACGGCCAGCGCGCCGAAGACGGCGACGATCTTGGTGTTCTTGGTCAGCATGATTCACACCACCGTCTGCGCGGTGATGGGCTCGTTGGCAGGCTTCACGATGAGCTTCGTGAGCATCCCGCCGTACCCGGCACCACCGTTGTTGGTCAGGTTCTGGACGTTGCGGTCGTAGATCAGGTACTCGCCGACTCCAGGCGCGGTGAACAGCACGTCGCGCGACTCGCCCGGTCCGACGTCGATGCCGTTGGTCCAGTAGCTGTTGTCGGACCCGTCGGGGTTCTTCAGCTGCGAGGCGTCCGCACCGATCACGTGCAGCGGCACGCCGTCGACGGTGATCGTGTGCCGCACCGAGCCGAGGTGCGCGACGCGCAGCAGGACGGTCTCGCCGGGGTGCGCCTCGATGCGCGCGCCCTGCGGCTGGTACTTGAGCCGGTCCGCCGTCGAGTCCGCGGGGTAGACCTTGAACGGGTCGTAGCTGTCCTCGAGCGTGTCCGGGTAGGCGCGGCCGTTGAACAGCCCGAAGCCCGGCACGTAGTCCGACCAGTCGCTGACCTGGATGTGCGCGTCGCGCCAGTGGTCTTCGGGCATGTTCTCGCTGAGGAACAGCGCGTACTCGCGGTCGTACTTGGTCGCCAGGTCGTTGTAGGCGCAGGTGTAGTGGTTCGGGTTCTTGGCCGTGTCCTTGTTGATGGCCGGCCGCACGAAGAGCAGGCCGGTCATGCCCATCTGGACGTGCTCCACGTCCTCGAAGTGGCAGTGGTACATGTACGTGCCCGCCTCGCGCGGCCGGTACAGGTAGGTCAGCGACTTGCCGATCGGCACCGACGCCGACATCTCCGGCACGCCGTCGAAGATCGGGATGGCGTTGTTGAAGCCGTGCCAGTGCATCGTGTGGCCGTCGACGAGGTCCGGGCGCTGGGAGAGCCCGAGGTTGGTGAGCGTGACCTCGATCTGGGTGTCCTGGTCGAACGCGAGCACCGGAGCGGAGATCTGCGCCTTGCCGCGCTCGCCGATCACCTGGGTGTCGGTCTTGCCCGTGACGTCGCGGAACCCGAAGACGTACATGTTGTACGGGGCCGGGGCCAGGGTGTCGGGGAAGTAGCCGGGGATGGAGTACGTCTCCGGCATCGACACCCAGCCGTCCGTCGCGGCGAGGTGCACCTTCTTCGTCGTCGCCAGGCCACCGGCCGCGACGGCGCTCGAGCCGTGCGTGCGCGTCCCGAGGACGGCCGCGCTGCCGAGGAAGGCGGCGGAGACCACGCCGGCACGGAGCAGGGTGCGCCGCGAGAGCATCGGCGAGGCGCTGCCGGGTGCGGTGGTGTCGTCGTTCACGTCGACTCCTCGGTCAGGGGCGGTGGGTCCGTCGGGGAGCTCGTGGTTCATCGGGCCCTCCCGGCGGTGTGGTTGACCAGGCGCACCGACGGTGCCTTGCTGTTGAGGCGCCAGACGGACAGGTAGTAGGTGCGGCCGTGCTTGAGCCCGGAGACGGTGCAGGCCTTGGCCTTGGCCGTCGCGAGGCAGCTCGAGAGCACCGTGGTGCTGGTCGCGGACGGGTAGGCCCGCACCAGCCAACGGGTGGTGCCGGTCTTCAGCGGTGCCGCCGACCAGGCGGCCACGAGCGTCCCGGCGGGTCCCGAGAGCGGCGTCACCGCGATCGCCGCGGCCCCGAAGAGCCGGACGGTGCTCTGGCGAGGTGCACCCAAGGTGGCTCCCACACCGTTGTCGGCCGTGACCCGGAACCAGTACGTGGTGTTGAGGGTCAGACCGGTGATGGTGCACGTGGTGGGGGCGAACTGGGACGGAGTGCACGAGCGGTTGGCGATCGGGGTCGTCGACGTGGCCGAGGTGAACACGTTCACCCGGTACGACGACGCCGGCGTGCTGCTGACCGTCGCCCAGCTCACGACCGCACCACCGAAGAGGTAGGCGACGGTCGGCGCCGCCGGGGCCGGCGGGAGGCTTCCCGTGAGACCCGACACGCGCGGCGAGGACACCGTGCTGTAGCTGCCGGCCGTGGCCGTGACGTCCACCCAGTAGGTGGCGTTGAGCAGCATCTGGGTCGAGGTGATGGTGCAGTTCTTGCTGGTGATCGACGTGGTCGCCGGCACCGAGCACGAGCCCAGCTCAGGGCCTCCCGGCGTGGCCGACGCGTAGGCACGCGCCGTATAGGTCACGGCCGCGCCGTTCGTCGCACCCGGCGTGAAGGTGACCTTCAGCGAACCGCCCTGGGCCGCCAGCGAGCTGCCCGCCTCGACTCTCGTGATCACCGGAGCGCCCGGAGCCTGCGGCTTCGGCGTCCCCGTGACCCGAGGAGTGCTCGTCGCCGTCGCCCCACCGACGTAGGTGAGGGTGACGTCGACCCAGTACGCCGTGCCGTTCGCGAGACCGGTGACGTCGCAGGTGGTGCCACTGGCGTTGGTCGTGCACGTCGGGACGAGGGCGGCGCCGCCGCTCTGCGTCGAGTAGACGTGCACGGCGTAGCCCTGACGGGTGACCACCGAGGTCGGGTGGGACCACACGACCCGCAGACCGCCGTCGAGCGAGGTCACCGAGGTCAGGCTGGGAACCGGTGCGGCCGGGACCGCGTCAGCCTGCGGACTCGGCACGGAGCTGCCGGCGGCGTTGGTGGCGATCACGTCGGCGTAGTAGTGCGTTCCGTTCGTGAGGCCGGTGATGGTGCAGCTTGTGGCAGTGCCGAGGCACGAGCCCACGAGGTTCCCACCCGACGCCGCCGACCAGAGACGCAGCGTGTAGCTGGTGACCGGCGGGTTGACCGTGGCCGCCGCGTTCCAGGAGAACGTCAGCTGACCCGAGTCGGTGGTCCACGTCGGCGCTGCCAACGCCGCCGGGACGTTGTTGACGGTCAAGAGCTCCCATGCGCCGGAGTCGAACGGGTTGGTGCGCGGGAGCCCGGTCAGGTCGACGGTCGGTGCGGTGACCGGGCCACCGGGAGCCGCGAACGTGGCCGCCGCGCGACCCTCGGCCGAGGAGCCCGACGCGATCCGGTAGTTCGAGAGGTTCCACGGGTTGACCGTCATGTCGGAGATGACGGTCTGGCGGAAGGCCACGA
>CAZMHG010000113.1:0-7694 GCA_964565975.1 uncultured Ilumatobacteraceae bacterium
ATGCGCAGGGGTACGACTGGTCGTACGAGCACCAGTTCAACGCCGACGCGTGCGAAGCGGTCGAGAGTGTCTGCCTCCGGCTCGCCGAACTCGCTCTGGAGGCAGATGATCTCGCAGCAGCCCGCAACGCCATCAGCCGGGGTCTGAAGGCTCTGCCACTGAACGAGCCGTTGTACCGGTGGCGCATGCGGGCCGAGGCGCACGCCGGCAATCTGGGCGGTGTCCGTGCGGCATTCGAGGAACTCTGCACTCGGCTCGCGGACGTCGACTCGGGCTCTGCGCCGAGCACGCCGACGGAGATGTTGTATCGGCAGCTCGTCTCGCAGTCCTCGATCCTTCGCACGGCGTAGGCACTGATGCTCTCTGATGCGGTGTCACTCAAGGTTGCCCTGCCGACTACCGGCCCCTCGAGGGCCGGGCGACCGTAGGTGGCGGGCTTCGGCATGGCCCCCGTCCTGACCTGTCCACCAGGTGGTGGCAGTAGGTCGGCACCGATCGTTAGTGTCGACGAGCCAGGACCAGAGTGGCGGTGATGGCGTGGACGATCGAGCCGTCGTAACGTGCGTCGATGAGCGCTCCGACCTCGGCGAGCATGGCCTCGCTGGCTTCGAACCATCCCCAAACTCAGCCGACTGTCCGGTGATGCACCTCTGGGGATGAGGGCCCAGTGTCAATGCTCAACTCGGGTTGTCAAGCCAGGAGCGAAGTCAGTCGGCGACGGGCGCGAGTCTCAAAATCCTCAGCGCCTTGCACAAGGGCGTTGGCAACGGTGTTGAGCGTCTCGATCACGTCGACAACTTGAACTCGTTCGTTCCAAAGGACACGATCGATGTCATTCGTGAGGTAGGCGCAGGCCAGCGTGTCGATGTCGAGATTCAACGACTCTGCCAGCATCCAGGTCAGCTTGAACCACTCGCCGGCCGGATCCCAGGACTCCGCGGCGTCCCAATCGATGACGCCGACGAGCTCTCCGGATGCAGACACGAGCAGATTGTCAGCGTGGAGGTCCCGATGGCACACCGTCGGGCGGGCGTACGAGCTCACAGAATCCGCCAACCGGTGGATGAGTTGCCCAGCGCGTTCAAGCGTGCCCGAGTCGACGGCGTCGACGTTCATGCATCGTTGACGGACCTGCCCAAACCGGTGAGTGAGGTAGCCGCTCCACTGCTCGAAACGCGGCGACGAACCGTCGAGACGAGAACTGAACTCTCCCGTGTCGATGGTGTGCAATGCCCGGATCGCTTCCGCCAGCGATTGAACGAAGCGATCCCGACGCGTGTTGTCATCGATGACATCGGCAGGGGCCCGCCCTTCGATCCAGGTGAAAACCCTCAGCAGAACATCGTCGTGGCGCTCCACGTGAACCAATTCAGGTACGGGCACGCCGACGGAACGCGCAAGGTCCATTGCCAAATGCGCGGACCTCCACTTCGCCTCGTTTGCCGGATCGGCGATCTTGAGCATCCATCGACATGTGCCATCTGAGGTGCGAACCACCCAGTTCTCGTTGCCGAACCCGATCGGGTGGCGCCGAACTGTTACCGGCTCGCCGATGAGATCAAGCGCGATGCTCTGCGCCGCATCCGACGAGAGCAGTTGGGACGGCATGCACTCAGGATGCACCAAGCGGACCGCTAGGACAACGAGTCCGGCCGACGGCGCCTCGAGCGAGGAGGAACTTCCGCTGTGTGCGCGAGATGTCCGGTTCGGCAAATGGTGATCGGCGCAGCCCTACATGCGGGCATTCCGGCCTGCATCCGGGGACCGCCACCGGCAGTGGATCGCGGACGGCATCGACGGCACCCGCTTCTTTGCGGCTGCGGAGCGCACGTGGGGAACGCTGCTCGCCCTCGAAGACCACGGGCTGATCACCATCGCGGTCTGATTGGCCCGCTGCAACACCGGGTGTACCTCGAACGCGGCGACCAGAGCGCGACCGACACCGCGTCGATCGCACCGAACTTGACATCGCTCGTCATCGCAGTGCTTCGTCGAACTCGAATCGTGCCCCGACCCACCAGCGGCGGCGCTGGTCGTAGCGTTCCTGCCCGCCCATCGACTCCCACATCTCGATGAACGCGGCTTCGCCGGCCTCGACATGTCGCCGCACGAACTCGCCGTCACGAGCGATCGACTCGTCGATGCATGCGAGCAGCCGCGCTCGGCCGGGCCCGTCGAGCCCGTACTCGTCGCACACGAGCCGCAGACGCGCCGGGCGATCGGCCTTCATCCACCCGACTCGAGCGGAGGACTCGTCGGCGTCGATCGGCACACACATTCGGGCGAACGACGCCAGATCGAACTCACGTCGTCCCGGAGCGGCGAAGTCAAAGTCCAACAGACCGACTGCCGATCCGTCACGGAACACGACGTTCTCGAGGCAGATGTCGTTGTGGCAGAACACCTCACTTCCGAGCGGATCGGCCATCTCCGAACTCCATGTCGCGTCGAGCTCGAACGGCGCTGTGGTCGACGCGTCGTGTAGTCGTCGGAGCAGACGAGCGATCGATCCGAGCGCGTCGTCGGTCTGCACCCACGACGGGTAGGCCGGGATCGCGACATCACCGGCGATGAACACCAGACGCTCGCGGCCGTCCGGATCGATTCCGACGGGGACCGAGGCGCCGGTGAATCCGGACTCGGCCAGGGATCGCAGCATCCGATGGATCGACGTCGAGTGCGGATTCGACGGACGCAGGACGTGATCGCCCACGCGAACCACACCGCCCGCATTGGCAACGCCCCCATGCAACACCTCGACGTCCGCCATGTCGCCAGCCTTCCACGCGCGCGGGGAGGACGACGCGGAAGGTCGATGCTCAGAACGACTCGACGAATGCCTCCTGCTCGACGGTTTCGACGGCGTCGTGGCAGTAGCGGGCCCGAACCCATTCGACAGCCGAGCACGACTGTTCACCCGTGGCGGCACTCAGATCACTCAGGGAAGCGCCGAAGGAAGCCAACCAGTTCTTGCTTGGATCTCAAGACGTGGACGTCCAGAAGGTCGGCGCACCGCTTCGCAAGACGACGGTCGTTCTCGAGGACCGTCTTCCGGTCGCGCCAGTTGCGCCAAGCGATGCCCCACTCGTCGCTGACGCGTTGAGAAAGCGACTCTTCGCAGCCCTCGGGCAGTTGCGTCTCCGCAGGTCTGCGAAGCCCCCGCCGAAACGCTCGCCATGAGCAGACCCACCACGGAGTCGTGATGACCACAAGTGTGTCAGCGTGTGCAACCAACAAGTCCTTGTCGACATCGTTGCTGTCGACAATCCAGCGCTGGCCAGCGAGTAGCTGTCGCTGTACCTCGATCAGTTCGTCATGAGGCACGCGCACCCATCCAGGCCCCCAACTGTGGAGGTCGAGATGGATTAGGGGAAGGCCCGTCTTCGCCGCAAGCTGCCGCGAGAACGTGCTCTTTCCAGCACCTGCCATACCGGTGACAACGACGCGACACGTCATGGAGCGACGTCTCGATCGGTTGTCGGACTCCTGCTTCCCACGGTCCCAGTATGGCTGCCTCTGACCGCTCGCCCCGGAGACGACCGATCCTCATCCGGCTTCCCAACAAGCGCTGTGCCGAGTCTCCAGCCATGCCACCTACCTTTGGGCGGCGCCCGCCGAGGAAGTCCAGGCGGGCGCGGGTTCACACCGGTCACCGAGCGACGTTGACTCCCGTATTGACAGTGTCGAAGGGAAAGCAATGCGGCCTCCTGGTGCGGCTTGGGGGATCATGTGGCAGTGACCGTCAACTTCGACGACGCCGATCGCCTGAGTGGCGAAATCCGATCGTTCCTCCGCGTCGACGTACCACAACCTGCGCCACGAGTCGAGTTTCTCTCGTCGGCGCCCCAGGACGGGTATGTGCTCCACTCGATTCGGCTAGTCACCGATGACGACTCCATCCCGTCGCTGCTCGCAGTTCCAACGGGCACAGGCCCGTACCCGGCGGTCGTCGTGTTCCACCAGCACGCAGGGCAGCGGCACTTCGGGAAATCGGAAGTCTTCGGCATCGTCGGCGACCCGCACCAGGCATTCGGCCCGGCACTCGCTCTCGCCGGCTTCGTCGTGCTCGCACCCGACTCAATTGCGTTCGAGGACCGACGGCCCGGCGGCCCCGGGACCGATCCAAGGCCCGACGACTGGGACCAGCACTACAACACGTTTACCTACCGTCTCCTCGCCGGAGACACCCTCATGCGCAAGGTCCTCGACGACGCCACGGCCGCGGTCTCAGCGCTGCTCGCGCGAGACGATGTGCGCGCCGACGCACTGATCGCGCTGGGCCACTCCTACGGTGGCAACACGTCACTGTTCCTCACCGCGGTCGACGAACGAGTTCGAGCCGGCTGCGCGAGCGGTGCTCTGGCGTCATACCGGCGAAAGGTTCGCGCCGGCACCGGCATCGAGATGGCCGAAGTGATCCCCGGCTTCACCAGACACTTCGATATGGAGCACGTGGTGGCAGCGATCGCTCCACGCCCGTTCTTCATCGTCTCAGCGACCGACGACAAGTACTCCGCCGACGCTCCCGAGGTCCTCGACAGAGCGGCGGAAATCCAGGCAGATCAGGCCGACCAGAGCGTCTCCCACCTTCGGGTCGCAGGTGGGCATGCGCTCGATGCCGAGCGATTCGAGTCGATCGTCGACTGGATCGTGCGGACGGCAACGGGATCGTCGAAGTAGCGTAGAGACGCCTAGTTTCGGGGCCGTCGATCTCGTCACCGCCACTGCACCACCGTCCTCGGAGTCGAGCACGGCACGCACCGGCCAGATCGGAACTCGACGGCGTGGGACGCGCTCAGCCGTGGGCGTTGTGTGTGTCGATCACGATCGCCCACGGCCGACCTAAGCCCCGTGGCTATTGCGTGTTGCGGAGTGCGGCGAGTGCTGCTTCGAAGACCTCGAGGGGCCGGAGCGGTTCGGACGGTGGAGCCTGCGTTGAGTCCGTGATGCTGCTGGTGACGTACAGGCATGCAGCTGCGCGTACTCCGAGTGCTTCGGCGACGGCGAGCAGCGAGGCGACTTCGCACTCGACGACGGCGACACCATCGTCGGCGAGCTGACGCACCTCGGTCGCTGTCGATCGGTAGGGCGTCGGGACGGTCCACGTAGAGCCGTAGGTGGCGGCGATGCCGTGCTGGTCGAGCGCTTCGAGCAGGGAAGCTGACAGGCCTGGGTGGGCATCGACGTAGGTGTCTGGGGGCAGGTAGTGCGATGACACGCCGTCGTCGCGGACGGCGTGATCGACCACGATGACGTCGCCTGGGTGCACGTCGGGATGGATGGCGCCGGCGGTGCCGACGATCACGAATCTGTCTGCTCCGCCGAGTGCGACCTGGTTCTCGATCTGGCCGATCATCGCCGTAGCGCCGGGACTCAGGCAGGTGACGGCGATGCGAGGGTCGTTGTCGATCGTGTGGAACATCTCCGAGTTCCCGGGTGCGAGCAGCAGGTTCGGTTCGAACCTGGGATCGTCGCGGAGGACGTGGGCGAAGATGCCGCTGAAGGTGAAGATCACCGCATCGGGCAGGGGTCCTGGCTGCCAGCCTGCGTCGTGAGCAAGCGCCAGGAACCGATCGGCCGTGAACAGCGACGGCTCCGAGAGGTCCTTGTGTGCGAAGACGCTTCGGGCAACGTGCATGCCGGTCGAAGGCGTCGCGTCGGCGACAGCGGCACGAAGTGCCGGCCAGCTCGTGAATCCGTATTCGCGGGCAACGGCGAGCTGTGCCGCCGCGAGGTGTGCTCGTTGCGGGTCCGCAGTGACCTCGGCCAATCGGCCGAGCGCCGCAGCGTGCCCGGCGCGTGCCGAACGTTGGAGCTCCTTGGCTTGCCGGCGGAGCTGAGCGATATCGGGTCGCGCTGGAAGGGTGGACGTCATGACATCTCCTCTGTGCCCGATGGCCTGCGAACCGGGGAGGTAGATGAGACAGCCGTGACGTCTCACTCGATTGAGGTGGACTCAGTCCTTCCCGCAGGCCCGGCGGCACCCTCACGTGCCACGAGCACCATACGAAACAAACGGACACCCTTGCAAGCACTTCCTGACGTCGCCGCAGTTGCGATCACGCGGCCGACGCGGACCATCTGTAGGCGCGCATAGGTGTCCGCAGTCAGGCGTCCGAGGCCCGAGTATCCAACTCGGGCTCTATCTCGACGGAACGCGGACGACGTTGGCTGACGCTGAACTGGCTAGGCCTCGAGAGAGGGCAGGCTCACGGACGCCCACGTGGCGGGCTCGTGGTTGACGGACTCCCCGCGGTTGAACCGTCGAACTCGATCGGTGATCGCCGCGACGTCAGCGAACGGAAACTCGACGTGATAGCAGCTCACATCGAGGCAGGGCTCTGCCGGCGGATCGGACTCGTCGCCTTCGTCAATCAGCGACAAGGTCCTCGTCCAAGCGTTCGGAGCTGCCCAATGCATCATTCGCTCGTAGAGCTCGTCGCGCGGACCTCCGAGTGCGACCGCCTCATGGAAGTCAATCATCGATCGACGATTCGGGAACTGCAGATAGGCGCGGTCGCGGCCGCTGTCCACATAGCGGCCGAGGTGTGGAAGGTCCACCAGTAGGTCTGCGACTGAGCTTGCTGCGTCCTGGCACGACCCGTTGGTGTCGATCCCTGCGCGGAACACCTCTGCAACCAGGTCCGCCATGGGCTCGTCGATGTCGACCGCCTCGCTGTCGAGACGGACGCGTACCGTGGGGTGCTTCGCTCCGGCGTGCTGCTCGCTCTCGCCGAGTACGACCGCTTCGCGACGGCCGGCCGACAAGTAGCCGTAGTCATCGCTGTCCATCTCGTATTCGAACGCCTGCGTCGAGTCCACGTAGAACTCGTCTCGAAGTTTCGCGAGCTGTGCGGCGAAGGCATCAGCGTTGGAGTGAGGCTGCTCGACCGGTTCGTGACGCTGCAGGATGAAGCGGAGCATGTGGCCGGGCTGATTGAGGTACGGCGGAGCTGCGTCGGCCTCAAGGGTGCAGGTTCCATCGCCACCGAGCACTCGCGTGACAGCCCACGCCAGGAACTCGAGGGACAGCCAGGCGTCATCTGAGCGATCGAACCCTATGAGCACCCACCAGCAACCAGGGCCTGCCTGATCGCCCTGCGGTGAGTCGTGGCCACCACAGCTGCCAATCGTGTGCGCTCCCGGAAAGGTGTTCAGCACCTGCACCAATGAACGGATGGGCGCGTCGATCTCGTCGTAGTCGAGGGCGTCGTCCCGCACGTGCTACCGGCATTCCCGCTGGGCGTCGTCGAGCGCTGACAGCGCTCGCTTGAGGTGCCGCTCGAGTTCAGAGCCGGCTTGGCATTCACGCTTGGCTCGCTTGAGATGCCTCTCGACGTCGTCGAGGTGATTCTTCAGTTGTTGCGTGGTCATGCTCGAAGCATGACGCGGGGGTGTAACACGGTTCGGCGTACCCGAGGCCTCGCGACGCCGTGGGGCTCGTCGAACGGGGCGGTGATCGCCTCGGAAGGTGCCACGACTCAACCTCGTTTGCATTTCCACGCTCGACTGTGAGGTGGATCCGGGGCACGGTCGCTGGCGTCGGGTGAATCCGACGGCACCGCAGGTGGGTCCGCAGTGTCTAGAAGAAGCAGCCCGTCCGCGGCAGAGTCGAAGGGTCGACGCCGGCTGCGCTGTAGTACAGGCTGCGGATGAGGGGCTGGGGACAACGCTGCACCCCCTCGACCTGGATC
>CAZMHG010000114.1:0-7684 GCA_964565975.1 uncultured Ilumatobacteraceae bacterium
TGGCGAAGAAGAACGTGTCGATCGACGGCGGGGTGATCTCGTCGAGCAGCCCGGCGAGCGGCTCGAGCAGATCGTGGCGGTAGACGTTGACCTGGGCGTGGATGAACCGCTTGGCTTGCTCGGCGATCGCCGCGGCCACCGCCGGATGGGCGTGGCCGGTGGAGTTGACGGCGATGCCTGCGGCGAAGTCGAGGTAGCGCTCGCCGTCGGTGGTGGTGACCCAGCAGCCCTCGCCGGAGGTCACCTGCAGATCGGTGACCGAGAACCAGACCTTGGATAGATGCGACATGCAGCGAGCGTAACGCGCCCGCCCGGTTGGGTCAGTCGTCGTCCGACCAGCCCGGCGCGGCGTTGAGGTCGTCCCACGCCTTGTCGGACGCGTCCTCGGCCTCGATGCGCTCGTGGGCCGTCTGGATCGCCGCTGCGGCGTCGGCTTCGGTGGCGTAGGGGCCCATCACGTCGGACCCGGCGCTGCGGTTGTCGTCCGTCTCGACCTTGCCGGTGATCACGTTGTACCAGTACTGCATCTGCATGTTCTATCGGATCGTGGCGAGCGCGTCGTCCCACGACATGCCCGCGGCGAGGCGGCGGCGGAACGGCATCACGATCTTCGGCATGCTCACCCCGAGCGCGGCGCGCAGCCGGCCGCCGTAGCCGTACAGCGCGGCGAACGGTCCGCTCGGGTTGCCGGCGACGATGTGCACCTCGTCGTCGCCATGGGGCCGGCCGAGGAACTGGATCCTGCTGTCGAACTGGTCGCTCCAGAAGAACGGCACCGCGGCGTACGGCTCGGGCGTCTCGCCCGCGGCGGCGGCAAGCAGGTTGGACGCCGCCGCTGCGCCCTGCTCCGCTGCGTTCGTCCAATGCTCGACGCGCATCACCTCACCGACCTCAGGGTCACCGAACATCCGGTTCGGCCACCGTGCGCAGTCACCCGCGGCGTACACGTTGGGAGCCGTCGCGGCGAGCGTCGCGTCGCAGCGCACGCCGTCGTCCAGCTCGATGCCGGACGACGCCAGCCAGTCGGTGGCCGGGCGGACACCGACGCCGACGAGGACCGTGTCCGCGGCGACGACCTCGCCGCCGCCCAGACGTACGCCCGTGACGCGCGTGCCGTCGTGCTCGATCGCCTCGACGCGAACGCCGCACCGGACCGGGACACCGTTGCGGGCGTGGACCGAGGCGACGGCCTGGCCCATGTCCGGGCCGAGGGCGCGCATCAGCGGTGCGGGCAGGCCTTCGAGTACCACGGCGTCGCAGCCGACCTGGTGCGCCGAGGCGGCGACTTCGAGGCCGATGAAGCCAGCGCCGATCACCACCAGCCGGTGTCCCGGCCCGACCCGGGCGCGCAGCACGTCCGCGTCGGCCAGCGTGCGCAGGACGCACACCCCGTCGACCTCGGGCTGGCCGGGGAGGCGCCGGACCTCGCTGCCGGTGGCGATGATCAACCCGTCGTACGCCACGCTCGTCCCGTCGGCCACGGTGACCCGCGCCGCTCCGGTGTCCAGCGACACCGCCGGCGTGTCCGGCCGCAGGTGCAGGTCGAGCGCGGCGACGTCGCCCGGGGTGCGCAGCTGGATGCGGTCGGCGTCCCACTCGCCGGTGAGGTAGGTCTTGCTCAGCGGCGGCCGGTCGTAGAGCGCATGCGGTTCGGCGCCGAGCAGGACGATCCGTCCGGTCCAACCGCGCTGGCGCAACGTCTCGCAGGCGCGCAGTCCGGCCAGCGACGCCCCGACGACGACCACCTGCCCGAGCCCGCCGGCGGGCGCGTCAGCCATGCCGTTCGTCCGGGCCGGTCGTACCGGCGACCTCGTCCAGCGCTGCCGTGAGGCGCTCGACGAGGATGCCGATCTCGGCCTCGGTGATCACGAACGGCGGCGCGACCAGCACCGCGTTGGGAACCGGCGAGGTGCCCGGCCCCGTCCCGGCCCAGTACACGAACAGGTCGCGGCGCAGGCAGGCGTTGACCACGTCGGCCGGCGGGCAGCGCAGCTCGAGCCCGTAGAACATGCCCCGGCCGCGGGTGTCGGCGACCAGTGGATGGTGGGCGACGGCGGCCCGCAGTGCGTCACCGAGGACCGGCCCGACGGAGGCGGCCCGTTCGACCAGTCCTTCTCGCGTCATCACATCGAGCACCGCCGACGCCGCCGCGCAGCACACGTCGTTGCCGGTGTAGGTGAAGAACATGAACCCGGCCTGCTGCAGGGTCGCGGCAACGTCGGCACGGGTGGCCAGCGCGCCGATCGGCACGTACCCCCCGCCGAGACCCTTGCCGCCGACCACCACGTCCGGCTGGAACGGGAAGTGCTGGTGGCCCCACGTCAGCCCGGTGCGCCCGTAGCCGCACATCACCTCGTCGGCGATCAACAGCACGTCGTGCCGGCGGCACAGGTCGGTGACGCGGCGCCAGTACTCGTCGCCGGCGGTGAGGCAGGCGCCGGCCGCGCCGGTGATCGGTTCGGCGATGAACCCGGCGATCGTCGCCGGGTCCTCGTGGGCGAACACGGCCTCGACCGCGGCCGGGTCGTTCCATGAGACGTGCGGGAAGGGCAGCAGCATCGGTCCGAAGCCGGCGGCGCGGCTGGCGTGGCTGGCGACGGCGATCCCGCCGAGCGTCATCCCGTGGAAGCTGGGGTGCCGTCCGATCACCTTCCAGCGTTCGGGGCGGCCCTTGGCCACCTGGTAGGCGCGGGCCAGGCGCAGCGCCGAGTCGGTGCTCTCGCTGCCGCCGCTGGTGAGAAACACGTTGGTGAACCCGTCGGGCAGCCAGTCGCGGATCATCCGCTCGACCAGCTCGACGCGGTGCGGCGTCGGCCAGATCGGCACCGAGTACGCCGCGTGGGCGAGGGCCTGTTGGGCGGCGGCTGCGGGCTCGGGTCGGCCCCAGCCGATGTTGCCGACCACCGCCCCTGCCGAGCCGTCGAGGATCTGCCGACCGTCCGCCGTGTGCAGGTACACACCGCTGCCGCCGACGATGGTGGGGCCACCGGGGCTCCCGGGAACGAAGAGGTATCGCTCGCTATCCGTCACCCGTCCAGTGTCTCATGTGCCGCAGTCGCCACGGCACGGAGCTCAGCGGTTGGCGAACGGCACGATGCGCACCGCACGTGTCCCGTCGGGCACCAGCCCTGGCAGGATGACCTCGAAGAACGACGTGGTGGTCCAGGCAACCGCCAGGGTGGTGCCGTGGATCGCCACCACCACCTTTGCCGAGCCGCTGGGGAAGGCCGCGATCGCGTCGACGTCACCGCCCAGCCTGGAGGTCACCGAACGGTTCTTCAGCGTGCCGGTGAAGAACCAGCGCAGTTCGCGGCCCTGGGCGAGCACGACCGCGTCGTCGATGACGGCCATCACCGGCACCTTGGTCGGATCGGTCGGCGTCCACACCTGCGTGAGCGCGACGGGTTCGGGCTCGGTCTCCGACTGCTCCGTCAAGTGCTTCGCGTCGTACACCGCGAGCATCCCGTTGGCCGACGCGACGAGCAGCTTCGCTCCGCCACCGACCACGGCCAGCGACCCGGGGCGGTGGAGCAGGTCGAGCTTGGGGTCGATGTCGAGGCACCACACGCCGTACGGGCCGTGCAGACCAAGGGTGTGGATGAACGCCAACGGCTCCGGCTCACCGTTCTCCCTGCCCCGGTACAGGGTGTAGCGCAGGTACGGCGACAGACCGACGACGTGGTTCTGCGCCTCCGCAGCCATCCGCTGGTCGACGAACTGGGACTTGTCGCGCAGGTTGACCGGCAGTCCGATGTCACCGTTGGTCAGCTCGATCCGGCGCACCGCGTACGGCGTCGAGGTGTCGGTCGGTGGTGTGGTGCCAGTCGCGGCGGTCGAGCCAGTGGTCCTGGTCGGGGCGAGGTACTGGATCACGTACAGGCCGTACGGTGTGCCGTCCTCGGTTGCCGAGTCCTCGAACGCTTCGGGTTCGATCCTCCCGTCGTACGTCATGCGGAACAGTTCCTTGACCGCGCTGGTGACGACGACCTCGGTCTTCGGTGCGCCCGCCGTACCCACGTCGGCGACCAAGGCCGCCCAGCGCGCCGTGCGGTCCACGGCGGCCAACTGCAGCGCGCCGTCAAGCGTCAGCGGTTCGCTTGCCGTGTCCGTTGCCAGGGTGGTGAACGTCACCGTGGTCGAGACGCCGGCGGCGCCGGCCGCGGTGGTGACGATCGCGGTCCCGTCATCGCTGACCATCCCGGGCACCGGTGCGCCGAGCGCCTGGTTGCGGGCGACCACCAGGCGCCCGTCGGCGAGCACCACCACCATGTTCGGCGTCGCCCCGGCGTGCACCGGTTCGCTCGCGCCGATCAGCGGCACCCGCAGCGCGGCCATGCCGGCCGCGATCCGGCGGCGCACTGGCCGACGACCCTGCCCGGAACGGCTGATGGTGCTGGCTGGCATCGCGGTGTTCGCTTCCATGCACTCATGACACCACGCCGCCGCGTCCGGTTCCATCGGCCGCGCGACGGTGGTCGCCGCCGGGTCAGGGCGAGCCGGCGGCAGCAACGGTGACGGTGGCGGCCAGACGGAGCGCCGCGGCCCGGCCGACCGCGGCCTCCAGCCGGTAGACGACGTCGCCTTCCTGCCACAGCAACGTGTTGCCGGCGAGGCGGGCATCGTCGACCAGCACGTCATCGTCGGCGGCGGTGGCACCGCGACCCTGCCAGGCGACCAGGTGCAACGGACCGGCGATCCAGATGCCGTCGACGGTCGCGCCGCCGGCGGTGTGCACCTCGACGAACTGCACGGTGCCGTCGTACTGGACCCGCTTGCCCCACACCCAGTCGCCGGGCAGCGTTCCCGGCAGGGCCGACAGCAGCGCACCGACGCCGGGCGTGGCGGTCGGGGGCAGGTCCGCCGACGTGGGGTAGGCCACGACGACGAGCTTGGCCGGCTGATCTGTCGTGTACACCGCGGCACCCGATCGCCCGGCCAGTTCGGGCACGGCCAGTCCCGTGCGCGCCCGTGCGGCTGCTGCCGGCACCGGCCCATCCAACCCAAACGAGCGCGGCAGGCTCACCGGCACCGAGACCGCGGGAACACGGGTCGCCGACGTCGCCGCAGACGTGTCAGGCGTCGGCCCGGAGGTGTCGGACGTCGCCGACGTCGCCGCCGTCGGGGTGCCGGACGCAGGCGGGGCAAACGTGCCGGGCACCCGCTCGACGCGGACGCTGTCGAAGCCCAGCCAACGGGCGATCGCCTGGCGGGTACCGGGCACCGCGGCCAACGACCCGACGACCAGGGCCACGGCGGCAGCCCCCTTCCACCAGCCCGAGCGTGTCACGGCGAACCGCCGCCCGGCAGCGTCGACCGTTGCGGTGCTCTGGCGGGTGGCGAGCTCGTCCACCACCGCGTCCGCCAGCCGCACGTCGCGGTACGCCTCGTCGATGCGCCGACCGAGCGCAGCCAGTTCGCGCGCGAGCACGTCCGGGGTGTCGTTCACGGTTGCTCCTCGCCCACTACCGGCGCGTCCATCGCCGTGCGCAGGCGCGCCAGGGCGCGCCAGGTGCGGCTCTTCACGGTGCCGATCGCTACGCCGAGCACGTCTGCCGTCTCGGCTTCGGAGAGTTCGGCCAGGTACCGGCAACCGAGCACCTCGCGGTCGCCGGGATCGAGGCTGCGCAGCGCGCCCAACAGGCCGTCGCGGGAGATCGCCGTCAGCGCCTGCTCGTCGACACCGGGGATCACGCGGGTGGTGGACGACGCGTCACGCAGGTGGCGGCGCTCGCGGCGGGCAGCTCCGCGCACCGAGTTCTTCGCCTCGTTGGCCACGGCGCGGGTCAGCCATGCGCCGAACGCCGCCGGCGAGCGGAGCGCTTCGAGCGATCGGAACGTGCGGATGAATGCCTCCTGGACGATGTCGTAGGCCTCGGCCGGGTCCCCGCTGATCGCCGTCGCCAGGCGCAGCACTCGCTGCTGGTGAGCGCTGACCAGCTCACCGAAGGCCGCCGTGTCGCCGTCGCGGGCGCGCGTCAGCAACTGCGCATGGCGCGGTACGTCGGACTCGTTCACGGTTCGGGTCTCACGGTCTGGATCCGGGCTGTCGCCCACAGGTCAGACACCGCGACCACCCGTCAGGTTCCGCGTGCTTGGCCCATTCGGTCGCCACGGCAGGTGATCTCCTCGACCGACTCGGTGACCTCGGCCATCACCCAGCGGATCGGCTCGACGCCCAGCCCGGGCCCGGTGGGGACGGCGATCGCGCCGTCCTCCACGACGAACGGTGGCGTGATGTCGCATGCGTAGAACCGTGCCGAGGCGGAGACGTCGCCCGGCAGCGTGCAGCCGGACAGCGCGGCCACAGCGAGGTTCGCCGCCCGGCCGATACCGGTCTCCAACATGCCGCCGATCCACGCGCCCGCAGCATGAGCGGCAGCGACGTCGATCACGGCGCGAGCCTGGAGCGGTCCGCCCACGCGGGCGACCTTGACGTTGACCACCGAGCACGCCCCGCAGGCGAGCGCCGCGGCGAGCTCGGCCGGCGAGCCGATCGACTCGTCCAGGCAGATCGGCGTCGACAGCTGCCGAGCCAGCGCGGCGTGGCCCGCCCAATCCGCGGCGTCGAGGGGCTGCTCGATGCATTGCAGGCCGAACCGATCGAGCCGCCGCAGCACCCCGACGTCGTCGGGCGTATAGCTGCCGTTGGCGTCCACCTGCAGGGCGAGGTCGGGGCCGTGCGCGCGGCGGACTGCGGCGAGGTACGCCTCGTCCCGACCGGGCTCGATCTTCAGCTTGCAGCGCACATACCCGTCGGCGAGGTACCGCCCGACGACGTCGACCAGCGCGCGCGGGTCGTCCTGCAACCCGATCGCCACCCCGGCCGGCACCCGCTCCACCGGCGCACCGAGTTGCGTCGCCATCGACACACCTGCCGCGCGGCATGCGGCGTCGAGCACGGCCATCTCCAACGCGGCCTTGGCCATCCGGTGCCCCTTGACCGGAGCCAGGAGGCGGTGCACGTCCTGCGGACCGAGCTCGATCCCGACCAGTCGGGGCACCAGGAACCGGCGAAGGACGTCGACCTCGCCGGCCAGGTACTCGGACACGTAGGTCGGCTCGGCGAGCGCGGCCAACTCGCCCCAGCCGGTGTGCTCGGCACCGTCGATCTGGGCACTTAGCTCGACGATCACGCACCGGCGCTCGGTCTCACGCACGTTCGCCGAGACGAACGGCTCGACCAGCGGCATCCGCAGGTGATGCAAGGTCACAGCCGCCAGACGCACCCCGCCATTGTGACCCACCGGTCACCCGGAAGGTGCTGGCGGCCACGGTGTCCCGTGCGTCTGGCCTGGCGGATCGCGGCGACCGCCGCAGCCGGCGCGCGGACGCTACGGCACCCTCAGCGTGCGAGCCGGGTCGACCCTACTTCCGAGCCAGGCGGCTGGGGCCGCCATGAGCGACGCAAGCAACGTCATCAGGCACGCGGACTTCGCCGCCAAACCAAGCGGAACCATCGTCGGTGGCCAACCCGCACCCAAGAGGAAGATGCCCGAACCAGCCGTCGCGCCGATGAGCGAGACGAGACTGGCCTCTGCAATCAAGACTCGGGCGACCCGAACCCGTGACAAGCCCAGCGCGCGCCGTCGGGCCACCTCCCGTCGCTGGAGAATCGTCGTGAGCAGCGACAACAAGCCGACCGATGTTGCCGCGGCGCCCACGGCGCCGAGACCCGTGCTTCGCG
>CAZMHG010000115.1:0-4164 GCA_964565975.1 uncultured Ilumatobacteraceae bacterium
CATCACACTGGCGGAACACACCTCAAGGTGGTCCCATGCCACTGGCGGGCGACAAGGCGTTCAACTCTCGGCGTTCAGTGCAGATCGGAGACGAGCGGCTGTCACGCAACCTGTGACGGTCATGCTCGCCCGAACTGCATGAAAGCGAAACAACTTGTCGTGACCGGACATCCAGTAGCTGTGCGATTGCGAACCTGCTTGCCCGTCTTTGGACGATGTGATGATGGAGGCTGAGCCGGCACAACCCGTTGGGGCGATTTCATCCGGTGTGCTCGCCGGTTCGCTTGTCACAAGCGCACCGGATTCGCTGCGAAGCGGGGTCAAGGATCGGTCATTTCATCTTGCTCCCGGTGGCGGCCGACGGGGTTGGCGGTGGGCGATCGCAGGACTGCTCTTGATCGTGGTCGCGGTCGGAGGGTGGGTGGTGGGACAGCGGGTGCAGTCGTCGGATCAGGCGGCGTCGCAGGCGGCGCCCCCGACGCCGTCGTGGATCACGGTCGGTGTGGAGCGGCGGGTGTTGGCGCAGACAGTGATCTCGCGTGGCGATGTCCGCCCACAGGTTTCGATCGCTGTCGGAGTGCCATCGTCGATCGAGGGGTCGCCGGTGGTGACGGCGATAGGCGTAGCAGTCGGCGACGAGGTCGCGGAGGGCACACGGGTCATGGAGGTGTCCGGACGGCCGGTGTTCGTGATGCAAGGCGAAGTTCCCGTGTACCGCTCGTTGAAGCCGGGGATGTCGGGCGCCGATGTCGCCCAACTGCAAGCCGCGTTGACGCGCTCGGGCTGCGACACCACCGCCGATGGAGCCGTCTACGGCGCAGCGACCAAGGCGTGTGTCGCCAAGCTGTACATCGCTGCCGGCTATGACGCGGTGCCAACTTCCCCAACTGAAACCGGCGATCTTGCGGCCGCCGAACAGGCGGTCGTTGACGCCCAGGCAGCGGCTGCTTCGGCGCAGCTGACCCTGGACAATGCAATGAAGGGTCCGACCGATGCTGAGACGCTGGCCGCGGATCTTTTGTTGAAGGCCGCCAAACGTAGCTACAGCGACACCGTGGCCTCCCAGGATGCTGCGGTCGCCACCGCTGATGGCAGTGTGACTCGCGCCCAGGCCGCGCTCGACCGGGCCAAGACCGACCCGGAAGCGACGCCCGCCGATGTCGACGCCGCGCAGGGTGAACTCGACGCCGCAAACGCGGCTGCAGCAGAGGCCCGCCGCAACCGCACCTCGGCGATCGCGGCGGCCCGGGACTCGGTCACGTTGGCTCAATCCGCCTGGGATGAGCTGAACAAGGACCCCGATGTCAGGGTCGAGTTCACAGCGCTCGGTCAGGCGCTGGCGGCCCGCGATCGCGCCCAAGCGGCCCTTGACGGTCTCGAGGCCACGACCGGGGCGACGATCCCTCAGGGCGAAGTCGTGTTCGCGCCGAGCCTTCCTGCCCGCGTTCAGCAGGCCGTGACCACCCTCGGTCCGGTGGGCGGTGACACACAACCAGGCGGCCTCGACGGTGCCACGACTACGGGCGGGGGGGACCTGGCGACGCTGGCGGCCGGTGACCTGGTGGTGGCGATGACGTTGCGGGCCGGCGACCGGGGCCTGGTCCGGGTGGGGATGGCGGTCGAGTTGCTCGACGAACAGTCCAACGTCACCTATCCGGCCACAATCACCTCGATTGCCGACACACAGACCACCGGCAACGACGGTCAACCCGGCTTTGACGCCCTGATCACCCCCGACACACCGCTGCCTGATGACTCCTTCGGACTCAACGTGCGCGTCACGATCACGGCCGCCTCGACCGAAACCGCCACGCTGGTCGTGCCCGTCGCCGCGGTCTCCTCTGCGGCGGACGGTTCCACCAATGTGTCCATCCTTCCCCTCGGCGCGACGGCTGATGTCGAACCGTCGATCGTGGCCGTGGTGGCCGGGATCTCCGCCGACGGGTTCGTCTCGATCGAACCCGTCACGCCGGGGGCGCTCAGCGAGGGTGACCGGGTCGTGGTCGGCCGATGACCACCGTCGCAACCAGCAGCGAGCCGGTCGATCCCGATCGCACCCCGGTTGTCGTCGCCGAGGGGCTCTCGAAGGTGTTTCCTGGCCCACCACCGGTTGCAGCGCTGCAGCCGTGCACGTTTCGCATCGACCGCGGCGAGTACGTCGCAATCACCGGGGCATCCGGGTCGGGCAAGACCACACTGCTGTCACTGCTCGGCCTGCTCGACGTCCCGACGTCCGGCCGCTACGTCCTGGACGGCGTGGACGTGGCTGGACTGTCCGACCGTCGGCGGTCGGCGGTGCGAGCGAAACGAATTGGGTTCGTGTTCCAAGCGTTCCACCTCCTCGGCTACCGCACCGTCACCGACAACGTGGAACTCGGCCTGCTCTACCAAGGAGTCCCCAAACGCCAGCGACGCGCCCGCGCCAACGACGTGGTCACCCAGGTCGGCCTCGGTCACCGCCGCGACGCGCTGTGCTCACGGCTGTCCGGCGGAGAGAAGCAACGCGTCGCCCTCGCCCGCACCCTCGTCCGCGAACCGGCGCTCGTGTTGTGCGACGAACCCACCGGCAACCTCGACACCGCCACCACCGCCCAAATCCTCGGTCTGCTCGACGATCTCCACGCTCGCGGACTGACGATCGTCATCATCACCCACGACCCGTCGATCGCCGCCCTGGCTGAACGCAACCTGATCATCTCCGACGGCGTCCTCACCGAAGCAGCACGCGTCGATGCGTAACCGAGGCGACCGCTCACGCCTTCGCGCCCTCGACACCATTGGAGAGGCCGCCGCCGCGATCGCCCAACGACCGATCCGCACTCTGCTCACAGCGCTGGGCACGATCCTCGGTGTCGGCGCGTTCGTCACCACCACGGGCCTCGCCGAAACCGCCCGCGCCCAAGTCTCCTCCCGCTTCGACGCCCTCAAAGCCACTGAGGTCCGCGTGCAAGACGCCGCCCCCGACGGGACCAACCCATTCCCCGACGACGTCGACCACCGCCTCGAAACACTCAACGGTGTCAACCACGCCGGCCTCTACTTCACGATCAAGGACCAGGGCGCCATCCAGCCGCGCAACACAGCCACCCGACCCACCGGAGTCACCGGCCAACCGATCCCACTCATCGCCGCCACCCCCGGTGCGCTCACCGCGTCGCTACCGACACTTCTCACCGGCCGCATCTACGACCACTGGCACCAAGTCCGGGCCGAACGCGACGCCGTCCTCGGCAGCGTCGCCGCCTGCCAACTCGGGATCACCCGCATCGACAACCAACCCGTCGTGTTCCTTGGCGACACCCCCTACTCGATCGTCGGGATCATCGACGACGTCGCCCGCAACCCCGACCTCCTCCTCGCCGTCATCATCCCCACCAGCACCGCCGCCGGACAGTTCGATGTCCGCATCGTCGAACGCCAGATCATCATCGACACCGCCCCCGGCGCCGCCCAACTCGTCGGCCACCAAGCACCCATCGCCCTACGACCACAACAGCCCGAACGCCTCCAAGCACTCGTCCCACCCGACCCGCAAACACTCCGCAACCAAGTCGAAGGCGACGTCCAGTCGCTCTTCTACGCCCTATCCGGCCTCGCCCTGCTGATCGGTGCGGTGGCGATCACCAACGCCACCCTGCTCAACATTATTGAGCGCCGTCCCGAAATCGGCCTCCGACGGGCCCTCGGCGCCACCCGCCCCCACATCGCCCGCCAGATCACTTTGGAGGCGGCGCTCACCGGCACCATCGCCGGTGTCCTCGGCGCAACCATCGGTCTTCTCGCCGTCATCGCCACCTCTATCGCCCGCCAATGGACCCCCACCATCCAACCCAACACCCTCCTTGCCGCACCACTCATCGGCATCGCCACCGGCACCCTCGCCGGCATCATCCCCGCCCTCAAAGCAGCCCGCACACCACCCGCAGAAACACTCCGCACATGACCACCCAACCGGACGCCGCAGCCGCAGAGTTCGGGAACCAGTCTTTGCTTCACCGCAACAATCCGCCCCCCAATCCACCAGGTGCGATTTCCGGTCCGACACCCATACCTGAAGTGGTCTACATGCCGCTGATCGGCGCCACCGCAGTCGCGCTTCTTCGCCGCGTCGGCCGCCTGTTCGCCGGAAGCTCCACCGGCACGATCCAGGTTGACGCCGCCGTG
>CAZMHG010000115.1:4174-7678 GCA_964565975.1 uncultured Ilumatobacteraceae bacterium
TTTCGCAAGTGTGGTCGTCGCCCATCAATGCGATGACGCCGCCGTGCTTGGAGGACTCGGACTGCGGGCGGGCAGTACCGAAGCAGTTGGGGAACGCTCCTCGCTGATGAAGAACCTCGGCCGACTCGTCCGTCGGAAGCTCGTCACCCGGACAGAGAGTCGCCACTTTCATCGCCTATCTGAACGCATTCCCCTGGACGACAGCGACCGTCGGCGGCTTCCGGAATAAGTCTGCCGAATCCACCAGCGCTACGTCCACGAGCTAACCACGCGGCCCATGGATGGAACCTCAAACGCAAACTGACGGAGGTCAGAAATGAATGTTCACAAGACCGGCAAGCTGCTCAGGCTCACGATCGCAGCCGGCGCTGTAGGAGTCGGGTTCGCAGGATGCAGCCAGAATGGCTCGTCCTCGACCGTGCCGAGTGGGCTCGACGAGCCAGCTGCGACAGCGACGGGGCCAACCGCGCCTTCGGTGTCGACGGACGCTCAGGCTGTACCAACGTCAGTCAACGGGGATACTGTCTTGAGTGATCGTGATGTGATCAATGCATTCACAGAGCCAGCGTCATCGCTCGACCAGCTCCGATTGTCTGATCAGGATCAAGAACTGATCTACGAGACGTGGCAGGAATCCATGGCCGTCTGCATGGAGCAGCGCGGCTTCGACATGGTTGTGATGCCATATTCAGCGACGGCAGGCTCGCGGCTCGCGATCAGTGTGGCGGTACTTGAGGCCGATATCGCGGCGTTCGGGTACCACCGTTTGCCGGAGGCCAGCGCCCAGCCCGACCTTCCGAACGAGCGACGAATGCAAGTTGACATTCCGTTCCGCGACGCCCTAACAGGTGGCAGTGACGAGGACAACGCAGTTGGTTGCATCGAGATCTCGAGACGAGAGACCTACGACGACGGGGAGTTCACACAATTGGACCAGCAGCTCGGGCTGGCTCAGGTCGACCTGGAGACCCGGGTCCTCGAGTCCGCAGAGATGAAGAATCTCGACGCGCGCTGGGCGGCGTGCATGCAGTCCTCTGGCTACGCGTACGCGAATCCCTCTGAGCCGCTGAACCGCTTCGCCGTAGCGACCAGCGTGACTTCACTGGAGGTTGAGACGCGCCGCCGCGACGTCTCTTGCCAGCTCGACCTCGACTATGTGCAGAGCAGACACCAGCTGCTGGAGACGCTCGTGACGTCTTGGATTGACGATCACGCGCAGGAGATTGACCACTACACCAATGTCAAGGCGGACTATTTGCGGAACATAGTGGAGGTTCGGAAACGTCTAGCCTTGGATTGAGCACACGGCCGAGGTCGGCTCGGTCGTCGGTCCGGCAGCTGAGCACGAATGCCGACGCGGCCTTGTTGGCAAGCCTGTCTCGACCGTCTTCCGATCGAGTTCATCCCCCTCGGTCGGTGGCGGCAAGATTCACTGTGCCAGGCGCCGTGAATCTCCACCCGCCCGTGCATCCCGCCCCGAGGACAGCATGTTGCCGGCGCGATCATCGTCGAAGCGAGTTTGCGCCGTCGTGAGAGCCTCACAGGTGAAGTATCCACCCGGCGACGCAGGCTTCGCTCACGGAGCCGAGTCGTCGATGGTCACAGTCAGCGCTGCGCCGTCGACCCAGGCCAACGCGCACAGGTCAGTGTCGTTGGCGACAACCGTCCAGCCGCTCACATCAAGGGTCTCAATGCTCGCTGTGATTACGTCATGGGCCGCTGCGGTTGTCAGGCATTGCCCATTGACTTCGGTGCTCAACGCATAACCTACCTCGCCACAACGGTATGGGTCCGCTGGATCGGATTCGGCCTCGCTGCCGGGTTCGACGTAGGGACACGAAAGCGATGGGCTGACGACAAGTCGCCGCGCGGCGACGTCGACCCAGACGAGCGCGCAGGCCTCATCACTCAAGTCCTCCACGACCGCCCAGTTTCCGAGCAACCCAGCGACCCGCAACAGATCGTCAGCTTCGTTGCTCGCGTCGATCCCGGTCAGGCAGCGACCGTTGATCTGGGCGTTGAGATCAGATGCCAACCGGCCGCACGGATGCGTGAGCGGTGCCGTAACGACAGGTCCGGTCGAAGGCTTACACGGGTCGGTGCTCGGCGTCGGGACGGAGGCGACACTCGAAGTCGTATCGATGTGTGGTCCAGACGTGGCCCTGTCATCACCTTCACGACCCCCGACGGCCCAGATCCCACCGATCGCCAGCGCGACCAGGGTGGCGGCAACGGACCGCACCCAGCGTTGGCGCTGCCTTTCTGCAGCCCGGTCAACGGAGGCTCGCCAACTACCAGAACGGACTCGCTCGAAAACTCGCTCGGCCGCAGCGTCACCTGACCAGCGATTGCTGTCGGCCACCAGTTGTAGATCACGATCGTGATCAACCCGAGAACGCTCATCTCGGTCGGGCTCGTGATCGCTCATTACTCCCACCTGACGTGGTCTGTGCTGTAGCGACGCGTGTACTCACGACCGAACGCTCGGCGAGCACGCATGAGCCGCAACCGAGCTGCCTGGTGCGTGACACCAAGCTGGCGGGCGATCTCGCGTCCGCTGTGCTGCTCGATCTCCGCGAGTTCCAGCACTGCGCGATGACGCTGGTCGAGCCCGGCGAGAACCGACCGTGTCTGCTCCGCCGCCTGACGCCTCGAGTCCTCCTCCACGTGCGAGCCGACGTTCGTCGCTGGTTCAGGAAGAGGCTCTCGCTCCAGGCGAGCTATGAGTCGCTGGTATCGGATGGCGCTGCGCCGGTGATTCCGTCCCATCAAGTCACCTGTTCGAAACAACCAGGCCCTGACCTGCGGCTGAGAGAGCGCGCGGAGCGCGTCGAAGCGTTCGTGGGCGAGGGTGAACACACCCGAGCAGATGTCGTCGGCCTCAGTCTCGCTGTGTCCCAGTTGGCGTACCCGGTCGCGAACGGACTTGAAATGAGCGCGGAAGAACGCCGTGAACTCGATCTCGCGCTGATGTTCGCTCTCGCTCCTTCGGTGTTCATCCACCACCGAATCAGCTTCGCACACAGGCACGAGGCACCGCCGTGCAGCACCCACAGCCCGCTGCGCTCGATCAGGACGAGCTGGCGGCGCCGCGCAGGCTGTGACCGAGACTCGATCGACACGCTTGTCGGTGCCACACTGCTGACGAAGCGCTCGGCGCCCATGTCGAATCGCCTGTTGCACACCTCCATATGTCCGCACGCCGATTGATTGTTTCAGGTACCGGCTTAGATGCGCTCGTTCTTGCACGAAGGCCGGGCAAGCTGTCGGCGCGTGCCGCGCCAGACTGGGCGTTGCACCGACTACAACCAGCACTCGCGCCCACCCCGCCTTCACTGCGAGCTGCGGTTTATCAGACCACCGCTCACGACTGTTCGGAGTCACTCCTGCGACGCCTTCGTTGGCACTGCCCACCGCGAGGAGTTGTCCATCCACTTGTCCATCTACTGCGCGCTACTGCATGATGTTCAACGAGACCAGACGAGGAGAACACCGAAGCTGAGC